>JAQBZA010000129.1 GCA_027622795.1 Planctomycetota bacterium
GGCAATGAATCCGGTCGCTTCGTCGCCGTCAGCCGTGTCGGCAAAGAGCACGTCGCCGGCGACCTGTTCTTCGATGAAGCGGGCGTAGGGGGTGTCGGTGTTGAAGGCCCGGATCACGTAATCGCGGTATGGCCAGGCGTTTGGTCGGGGCTTGTCCTTGTCGTAGCCGTGGGTGTCACCGTAGTGGACCACATCGAGCCAGTGCCTGGCCCATCGTTCGCCATACCTTGGGGAAGCGAGCAGTCGCTCGACCAGGTCTTCATACGCCTGTGGATCGGGGTCGTTGATGAATGACGCGATCTCCTCCGGTGTCGGCGGCAGGCCGGTGAGGTCGAACGAGAGGCGGCGAATGAGCGTGCGTTTGTCGGCTTCGGCTGCCGGCTCGAGCCCTTCCGAAGCAAGTCGAGCCCTGATGAAAAAGTCAATCGGATTCCGCTCGGCTTCCACGCCAGGGAGTCGCGAGAAGGTGGCCACGCCCGTCGGCACCGGAGGATCTGTGATTGCCTGCCAGGCCCAGTGGTCGAGCCGCGGGTCATGCTTCTCGTCAGCCACGTCGTCCTCGGAGCCGGGCCACGGAGCACCGGCATCGATCCACGCGGTCAGGGCGGCAATCTCGTCGATCGCTAGCCGATCGCCGTCGGGCGGCATCATCTGCGCAGGGTTGTTTGTCTTCACCCGCCGCAGGATCTCACTACGTTCGGCCTTGCCCGCCACCGCCGCCGGACCGAAGTCTCCGCCGCGGAACATTCCGGCCCGCGAATCGAGCCGCAGGTTGGATTCCTGGGCATCAGGGCCGTGACATTCGACGCAGCGAGCCTGGAGCACGGCTTGCGCCGTCGCGTGCGTGGTCATGGAATCCTCTGCCGCAACCGCGCCCAGTGCAAGAAGCGGGGCAGCCAGCGACACACAAACCGGGCGATACGTACGGGGCAAGATGCTGAGTAGCCTCATGAAAGAAAATATGCCGACTCCCACAAATTTGTACGCGGTCGTGGCCTGAAACACGCTAGCGAGGCGACTTTTTCGGGGAAACGAGCGAGAAATCGAGGGTCTTCGTGCCGAGTTCGATATCGCGCACAAGCTCTGAGGCGATGTTGTATTGAGCAGGAACAACCTCCTCGAGAATATCCTCCAGCGGACTGTCGGCGATGTCCTCATACACCTTTCGCTGGCCGACAACGCGGCTGCTGGTGATTTCGATGCGAAAGCGGCCCGGTGCGAGTTCGGCTTGATAACGACCATCATTTCCGATGGTGGCTCCGGCCGAGTGAGTGGCCGCCGCATCCCCGCCGCCGATGGGATAAAAACTGATCGCCCCGTTGTCGAGTGGCGCACCATTGAGAGAAATGGCTCCCGCAACGGTCGCTGTGGTTTTCGGGCTGCCGCAGCCTGTGAGCCCGACGCCCGGCAGAATCAGCGAGGCGACGAATACCACACGAGCAATTCCGACGGAACAGTGGCGATTTGGCGTCATCGGGTTAGAAGTCTTCACTAATCGGTTCCCCGTCATTCATGTTTCCCAACTGCTGCCACGTGGGCAGCGTGACGGAGTTGTTCACGAATCGCACCGCTCCGTCGCAGAGAACAACGCCGACGCCACCTGGATGACGGCTGCGGGCAGCGACGTGGCGATCGCTCCCGGTCGCACAGGGAGCGACCTTGGGATCATTGTTGACGCATCGACTTGTCACATCGGCCACGCTCGTGTTTGGCGTGTTGCGGGTGTTGAAACACCATGACATGAAAGTGATGTCGTTGTTGATGAAATCGCCCCTGGTCGTGTTGTCGTTGTCGGCCAAAGACACGACGATTTCCGACATCAAGAGGGTCTTCGAGAGGCCGTCTGTGACATCTTTCAGCGTCACCCGAACCGGAGTCTGAGCCGCCGTATTTCGGAACGGTGCCTGGCCGCTCAAGGCTCCGGCGGAATTCGCGTATGGAGCCGCCGTCCCCCAGTTGACGACGAAGTTGCCGCGGCAGCGATAGGCAACATCGGCCGTCCAGAAGGCACCCGGTCGGTCGCTGGGGCAATAGTACAGCGGCACCGTCGTGGCGATCACAGAGGTGTAGGCACTCGCCGTGTAGTTGTTGGTAAACCCACGAGTCTTCAGGCTACCGTAGCGGTCGGCCAAGGGAGTGCACTCAGCGAACGGCCAAAGATAAGGCACCCAGGTGTTGCGGGGTGAACTCACCGTGCCAAGTGGCAGAGCCTTGTTCGCGTCGATGTAGCCATGCATCGCGAGCCCCCACTGTTTGAGGGTGTTTTGACACGTAGACCGCCTGCCTGCCTCCCGGGCGGCCTGCACGGCGGGAAGGAGTAGCCCGATCAGAACTCCGATAATGGCAATCACCACGAGGAGTTCAACCAATGTGAAACCGGTCGTTACGGACTCGCGTCGCATGGTATGCCAAGCCTTTTTTGGATGAGCGGACAGGACCGTGGTGACGAATGGGAAGCTCAAGAAGAGCGAAAGAACCCCACCATTTATGGAGTGTGCCAAACTGCAGCGATTGGTACCAAATTTTTGGGAACGAGTTTTTCCGACCAAAGCAGGTACCAACCGCTCCTCAATGGCACAGAATCTGCAGGACGAACATTCGGTGAATCCGCCGGTTTTGGTGTCACACGCTGGTGCACGATGCTGGAAAACCCTGCCAATTCCCG
The DNA here is from genome assembly GCA_027622795.1 of Planctomycetota bacterium. GTDB lineage: Bacteria > Planctomycetota > Planctomycetia > Pirellulales > UBA1268 > CACORA01. The sequence goes on from JAQBZA010000129.1 coordinate 2,666, forward strand.
TAGCCGACCCGAGCCAGAGGTCTACGAAGCATTTCTGGCGGTCTACTCCGTGGAATACAGCCGGATTCAGTCCTATATCCGTGCCCTTGTTCCCGACCCCGTCGACGCCGACGATCTGTTTCAAAAAGCAAGCCTCGTGCTCTGGCGGAGTTTCACGGCCTTCGACCGCGAGAAGCCATTTCTTCCGTGGGCGCTCGGCGTGGCCCGCCCCCAGGTATTAATGCACTGGCGGGCCCGGCGGCGCGATCGACACGTGTTCAGTGAATCGTTTTTGGCATCACTGGCCGATGAAGCCAGCCAGCGCCTTGTGGACGACGGGCCGTTGTTGGCCAGAAGGCAGCAGGCGCTTGATGCCTGTGTCGAGCAGCTTCCGCCGCGTCAGCGGGAACTCATCCGCCGGTTCTATGGCAACAATGAACAGGCGGGGGCGATCGCCGCGTCTTGGAACCGAAGCGTGCATGCCGTCTACAAGGCACTGAAAGTGATGCGGAAGGCGTTGGAGGAATGTGTGCAGCAGCGACTGACGATTCTCGGTGATGAACTGCCTCCTTGGACGGACGGCCTGGCTTCGGACTAATGGCATCATGACTTCTCCTGGTGAGCAAGACGACTTCGACAGCCTCGTTGCCGATATGCTTCACGGCATCGCTACGGCCGAGTCAGCCAACCGGCTGGAAACAATGCTGCGGGCCGACGCGGGCAGGCGTGCCATGTACCTGGATCGGGCCCTGCTTCACGCGCACCTGGCGGCCACGCCGCTTGCCGCTGGTCTGATCGCCGCGACGCCGCGTCATCGCATGATCGTTCCGGCACCACAGGAAGACGACGCGACGGCAGGGCGGCTGTCGTCTGGCAGCATGGTGCGCACCGGCCTGGTGGCCCTGGCGGCCGGTGTGGTCGCGATGCTCGCCATGTCGAACCACGATCGTACGGGGTGGAACGACAGCCGGATGGCGGCCAGCACGGGACCCGCCTCTGGTCTGACGGGTGGCTATGACACCCGGCAACTTCCAGCCCAGACAATCGCGATGCTCGCGTCACCATCGTCCGCAGATCGGCCGTTGGTTCGCACGACTCTGGCCGCAGCAGGGCACGTGAGCCGTCTGCGTACGGTCGGCGGCGCCGACCTGCAACTCGATGCGCCGGGTGTTCTCGGACTCGTGTCACAGGACGCCGGTGCCCTCTTTCAAGGCGGCGTGCAGGCCCGTGTCAGCGGCCCCGGCCATTCCTACACGGTTGAGGCCGCCAATCTACGGATCGTCGATCTGGGGACTGAATTCCGGGTGGACCGCGTTGACGAAGATCACATCGCGGTGAGCGTTTTCGATGGCGAGGTGGAGGTGCAGTCGCGGCTGCGGCTACCGCTCGCTTCATGGTCTTTCAACGAATTCTCCGCGTCGGGTGGCACTGCCGTCGATGCGGTCCACGGCCTCGAGGCGGTGGCCGGCGAAGCGGTCAAACCGGTGGCCGGTCTCGTCGGGGGGGCGGCTGCCTTCGACAATTCTCGAGCCGCCACCCTGCAGGTTGTCGGCGGCACCGGCACGAAGGTCGGCACGGGACTGCTGTCATTCTCGACAGGCATTTCGATCGAGGCATTGATCGTGTCGCAATGGAGTGGGGAACTCTACGACTACGACGAAATCTGGCGCAAGGAAGACGGCAACAGCCGCGTCTTGCTCTCGTTTCAAAACGACGAGGACAAGAATGCCGTCTATTCGGTGCCTGCGGTTGGCCCCGGCCCCTGCCTCTCGTTTGGCCTGCAATTTGCCGCCCCTGGCGTGGTGGATAAGCCTCGGTATGACGAACTCGACATGCCGCTCGATGGTCGCAACGGTCGGCCGACGCTTGCCGAGTTGACAGATGGCCGGCCGCATCATGTGGTTGCCACATTCGACAGCTTCACGGGCATCAAGGCGATCTACATCGACGGCCGACTCCGGTTTTCCCATGCCTATCCTGCCGGCAGCCTGATCGTCAGCGGTGGGCCTGAGCCCGGCTCCATTGGCAGTCACCGAGGCATCGAAAACTTCACCGGGAGCATCGACGAACTGAGCCTCTATGACTTCGCGCTCTCGGCAGACGAGGTGACGGCGCATCATCGTCGCTTGATGAGCGGCCAGCCGGCGGTTCCGGCCGAGGTATTCAGGCAGAGAAAAGCGGGCGAGCCACCAGGCCATTGGCAGGCCATCACGCGGCTTGTCGCGGGGCAGACCCGCGTCTTCAATCAGCACTCCGGCCTACCGGTGGAGTGAACGGCCGCGGTGATTCGTCAGCATAGACGTCGATCTCACCGAAAAATGTTGTGAAGTTGAGTTCTCGGCCATCATGGTTCATGCCTGGCGTGGGCTGCACCACGAAGAGGAGATGCCGATACTGCCCCAGCGCACCGCGGGCTGACGTGATCGAGGAGGCCTGCTGCGCCGGCCGGGCGATGCCGGCGAGCCCGAAATATTCGTCGGAGTTGACACGGGCGATGAGCGTCCAGCCCGCTGCGGTCGGCAAATCGCCGACCGTGGGCGGTTCGTCATCCGCAGATCCGTAGAGCACATAGTTTTGCGCGGCCCGCTCACGGTGGGCCTCGCGGAGGTCAGGGTTGAAACCCGGATTCAGGCAGCGATGCCATGAATAAACGTTGACTTTCGACACGGTGATCCGCTTGCCGAGATCAAGAAGCAGCCCTCCGGTCTCGTTGTCGGCGAAGTAGAGGGACTCCTCCGGAGCGTCGGGATTTGATTGCCCTTTGCCATCGACGAGGATCGTGGGGGCCGCGCTGGCGATGTTCTTGCGGGGGTTCTCGTACAGCCGGCCCAGCACACGGCGGATCGTCGCTTCGCCCGCGTCCACATCGGCGGCGTCGGCAGCAGTCGGTGGTTCGATCGTGGGAAACTGAAATACAGGAGTCTCGTCGCCCCGCTCGATCCGCGTGATCACCTGGCGATGTCCAGGCTCGATCTCCATCAGCTCCCCGGCCCGCAGTAGATGGCCGGCGTCTCGATCTCCGGGATGAAAACTGACCAGCCCGGAGGAGACACCGATCCGGCAGCGTCCATCAGGAAGCGCTTCGGCGACAAACTCGGTACCAAGATCGACGATCCGACCGGTGCGGGTGCGGATCGTAAAGCCTTTCGATTCTGGCGTGTCGGCCGTCACGGCCACGCGGCCCATCGTGAGAACCGCCGCAAGCGGTGACTCGGCCTCGAAGATCGCCGGGCCGATGAGCCGCACCGCCGCTCCGCTGGCGAAGTGAAGCCGTACGCTGCCGCCAGCGAGTTCAATCCGCTGGCCGGACCGCAGCGGGTCGCCCTCATGCACAACCGTGTCGGCAGCCACCCACTGGGCGGCTGCCACAGTCCCGAAGGAGCCGACGACGTCCGCGACAGGTTGGGGGACCATCGGCACCGACGCCATCGCATTTTTCGCAGGCATCGGTGGCCTCTCGGAGCCGCCCATGTTCCAAAATGTCGCGGCGACGAGCACCCCGAGCATGGCCGCTCCAACTGATGCAGCCAAAATCGATCCGCGGCGGGAGGCCCACGGAGATTCGCGAGCGGCCATCTGCCGGCTTCCCGGTGGAGCCAATTCGGTGATTGACGAGAGATCGACTGGATCACCCAGCTGCGGCGATGTGAGCAGGGTGGCGTGGAGCTCCGTGCGCAGGAGGTACTCGTCGAGCGCGGCGTCATCCGCCTGCAGCAGGCCGCAGAGCGCGGCGAGCGTCTGCTCGTCGGCTATGCCGTGGCAGGTGGCCGCGACGGCGTCGTCAAACTCCGGCGAGGGAAACCTCACGACGCCCCCTCCAGCCGCTCGGCTCGTTCGATGCACTCTTGCAGGGCATGACGGATTCGCTGGAGTGCCTTGTAGACGGCGTCTACGGTGCGGCCCGCCTCGGCCGCCACTCCCCCGACTGTTTGCTTGCGAAAGTAATAGCCCTCGATGATCGCCCGCTGGCCGGCGGGCAGTTTGTCGAGGCAAGTTTCCAGGTGCTTCAGTCGCTCATGGATGGCGGGCAACGCCGCCTCCCGCCGGTCGGCGATCCGCTCAGCCAGACCGTCGGTGAGCAGCGTCCGCCAGCGGCGTTTCCGGTCGAGCCACTGCTTGGCCACGTTGAGGGCAAACCGACAGGCCAGCGGCGTGAACGGCAACGACAGGTCAAACTGGTCAAACTTCCGCCACAGTTCCACGGCTGTCTGCTGCATGATCTCGTCGGCATCTTCGCGGGCCGGCACAATTGCGCACACATACCGATACACCTCCCGCTCGCTGGCCAGAAACAGCGACAAAAACCGCTCCTGCGATCGCCCTGAGGAGCGATCTTGCGGCGGCCGATCGGAGCTGGGTAGAAATGCAGACATTAGTGATAACGCCGTATGTCCCTCCAAGAATCTCAGGAGTTTGGACGGCCCGCCGGATAAGTTTTATGGCAGTTTTTGATCGTCGTTGTGGCAAAGTCTGCGCAACCATCAGCTCGCGATAAGGGGGACGTGTCCAAATCGTGGTATTTCATGGAGAGAAAAGTGATTGAGTGTTCTCGTCTTCGGAGCAGCAGCCATGCGTGATTTTCGCGACGGATGTGCCGGATATCGCCAAGTGCCCCGCCGGGCCGCCCTTCAGGTGGGAAGCCTCGGAGCCCTCGGGCTGTCGCTCGGCAACTTCTTTCGAGCGCGGGCCGCTTTCGGTGAGGCGGCCTCATCGACCGGTGCCTACTCGGCGCAGGCCGCAAAAGGAAAACTTCCCGAGCGGATCAAGAGCGTGATCCAGCTCAATCTCGGCGGCGGCTTTCCGCAGCACGAGTCGTTCGACCCTAAGCCCGAGGCGCCGGTCGAATACCGCGGCGCCTTCGGTGTGGTGAAGACGAAGACCGGTGAGATCCGCTGGTCGAGCTGCTGGTGGTGATCGCGATCATCGGCGTCCTTGTCGGCCTGCTCCTGCCGGCGGTGCAGCGGGCCAGGGAATCCTCCCGGCGATCGTCCTGCCAGAACCAACTCCGCCAGATGGCGATGGGTGTGTTGGGATTTGAGTCGACGCAAGGGCATCTGCCGCATGGGGGCCTGGAGTGGTACGCGGGGTATAGGCGACCGGGCCCACCTCCCAGCATCCCGGGTGTCGGTCAGAGGAATGCCGGCTGGTCGTGGCTCTACTTCATTCTACCGTACGCCGAGGAGTTGGAACTGCATGCCCAGGGAGCCGTCCAGCCGGGGGACTTACTCGAGGCGGATGGTGGCTCTCCG
>JAQBZA010000130.1 GCA_027622795.1 Planctomycetota bacterium
CGGTTGGATCGGCCGCATGATGTACCCACCCCTCCCGGTCGCACCAGCCCACCGCCCCCGAGCCGGCGATACACGTAGGCTTGATGCGCTCTAGCCTTCCGTCTGAAGCTCCGAGAGGGCATTGCAGGCGGCTCGCTGCTCGGCTTCTTTTTTGTTGCGGCCCCACGCCGGCGAGTAGCTGCGACCAGCGATCTGCGCGGCCACATGAAAGCTCTTGCTGTGATCCGGGCCCGCCTCCTCGATCACCTCGTAGGTAGGTGTGACGCCGAAATCCCGCTGAGCTACCTGCTGGAGCAACGACTTATGGTTGGAACCCTGCTCACCCGAAGCCACCTTGATGATTTCCGGCTCGATGAACCGCCCCACCAACCGCCGCACCGGTTCCAGCCCTCCATCGAGGTAGACCGCCGCCACGAGCGACTCAAAGAGATCTGACAACACTGAGGGCGGCATCGCACGACCGATTGACAACCCTTTGCCGACGATCAAGAAATCGATGAGTTGAAGCTGATCGCTGATGCGGCTGCAGGTTTCCCGGCTCACCACGACCGATTTGATCCGCGTAAGGTCGCCCTCAAGAGAGTCGGGAAACAATCGATAGAGTGTCTCGCAGACGATAAACCCCAGGATCGCATCTCCCAGAAACTCCAGCCGTTCATTCGAGGCCAGCCGATGCTGGGCCCCCGACGCATGGGTCAGCGCCGCCACGAGGAGGGACGGGTCGCGAAACTCGTACTCCAGCCGGCGCTGACATTCCCCGACATTGATCGTAAACTCTTGCACGGAAACCACTTCCTTCTCATGTCTCATCGACCGTCCCAGGAAAAAATACGGCCCCGTCAAGCGACAGTCAACGACATTGAGCCAGCCGCCGAACCCTCGGCTCGCCAACCGCGTATAGCCTGTATTACCCATGAATGAAGCGATCTGCCGCCAGCCTCAGGCTGGCCTAAACTCGTTTCATCCCGCAAGGACGCCACCTTGTGCCGCTCCATGGGTTCGGATCGCTATGATGGAAGAAGGCGGCTTATGGCGACCGCCATCCTGTTGCAAGAGGTGCCAATCCCATGACTCGATCGAGAAACGCTGTTCGTTCTGCAAGTTTTGCCGCCGCCATCGTGGCGTTCGCGTGCGTTGCATTTCTTCCCGAGATTCGCGCAGAAGAGCCCCTCACTCCACTGACTCACGCCAACGCACTTTCGCGGGCCTTTCGCCATGCGGCCGAAAAAGCCACCCCCAGCGTGGTTGTCGTGCGGAGCGAATCAAAACCCCGCCCCGATCCACGAGGTCGCGGTCCGCAACGCGGGGGCGAAAACCCCTTCCGTGGAACTCCCTTGGAAGACTTTTTCCGTGATGGGATTCCCGAAGGTTTCGAATTCGGTCCCGGCCCGCGGGGTGGCATGCCACGGTCAGGCGTCGGCTCAGGCGTGATCGTGGATGCGTCGGGCATTGTGCTGACCAACAACCATGTGGTCGAAGGTGCCGATGAGGTGACCGTCGAGTTGTCCGACGGCCGTGAGTTCAAGGCCCGGGAAATCAAAACCGATCCCGACAGCGACTTGGCCGTCATTCGGCTTGAAGGTTCCAAGGACCTGCCCACCGCCCGTCTTGGCGACTCTGACCAACTCGACACGGGCGACTGGGTGATCGCCATCGGCAATCCCTTTGAACTGGAGACAACCGTGAGCGCCGGCATCATCAGTGGCAAGGGCCGCGAACTCGGCGGCATTCGCCGGGCGAAGTTCCTACAGACAGATGCCGCGATCAATCCGGGGAACTCGGGTGGCCCGTTGGTGAACCTGGAAGGCGAGGTGGTTGGCATCAACACCGCCATTGCCTCCAACAGCGGAGGCTATCAGGGGATTGGCTTTGCAATCCCGATCAATCTCGCCAAATGGGTGAGCGAGCAACTGATTGCAAAGGGGTCGGTGGAACGCGGGTATATGGGGGTTTCAATTGGACAACTCTCTCGGGAGATGGCCGAGAAACTCGGCGTCGCCGACCGCAAGGGAGTACTCGTCACCGAGGTGATGCCAGGCACTCCGGCGGCGGAGGCGGGAGTGCAGGAACTTGACGTGATCACCAGTTTCGATGATCAAGCGGTCGATGGGCCACGAACGCTGCAAGAGGTGGTGGAGCGAGCCGCCATCGGAAAGTCCCACTCCCTCATGGTCACTAGGGAGGGCAAATCGCTGACCCTCTCAATCGCCGTCAAGCCGCTCCCCGGGGATCTGGCCCGCCGTGGCAGTGGCCCCGGCCCGCGAGCCGCCCCGCCCAGCAAAGAGTCCTACTACTCGCAAGCCTTTGGCTTGGCGGTTCGTGACAAGGGCTCCGTGAACGACGACGCGTATGCTGACTTCGACGGAGTGCTTGTCGACCGTGTTGATCCCGACGGGGTGGCGGCTGAAGCTGGGCTCGGGCCGGGTGTGCTGATCCGCAAAGTTGGTCGCACGCCAGTGGCCACGATTGCCGAGTTCGCCGCAGCGCTTGAAAAAGAGTCGCCTGACCAGGGCGTCGTGCTGCAAGTCCGCACGCCACGGGGCAATGCGGTGGTGCTTCTCAAGAAGGGCCTTTGATGGCCCTGCTTGGCGTCAACATCGACCATGTCGCAACGATTCGTCAGGCGCGCCAAACGGTGGAGCCTGACCCGGTCTGGGCGGCGACACTCGCCGAACTCGGCGGCGCCGACAGCATCACGGTGCATCTTCGCGAGGATCGCAGACACATTCAGGATCGCGATCTGGAGGTGCTCCGTCGCACGGTGCAAGGCAAGCTCAACCTGGAGGCGGCGATCGCTCCGGCGATGGTCGACATCGCCTGTCGTGTTCGGCCAGACCAGGTGACGCTCGTGCCGGAGCGCCGCGAGGAGATCACTACCGAGGGCGGCCTCGACGTAACTGGACATCGTGCCGCGACCGCCACAGCGGTTGGCCGGTTGCACGACGCCGGCATTGCGGTGTCACTCTTCATCGACCCCGATCCGCGGCAGATCGAGGCGGCTGTCGCGCTCCACGTTGCGGCGGGCGAACTTTACACGGGTGAATATGCGAATGCCACCCCCATGGCGGCCCGCCATGACGAACTCGTGCGGCTTGCGAGTGCGGCCACGCTGGTAAGAGAGGCACGGCTCGTGCTCAATGCGGGACACGGGCTCACCTATCGAAACGTCGTACCGGTGGCGGAACTCGACGGGATGCACGAACTCAACATCGGCCACTCCATCGTGTCACGGGCCGTGCTGGTTGGCTTCACGCAGGCAGTGCGGGAAATGAAGCAGTTGGTTCAGTAGCGACGATCCTACTTGACTGCGGTTGGTGCGCCGCGGCTTCGCGAGGCAAACACTTCGGCATCGTCAAGCACGAACATGTGGCCATGGTCGGCCGTGACGATCACCGCCGTATCCTTCCAACCACCGTGCTGTTCCACCCACTTCACCACTGCCCAGAAGGCGGCGTCACCGCTCTTCACGGCACCGATCGCCGTGTCGATGTTGTTCGCGTGCGACGCCCAGTCGACATCACCCGCTTCGACCATCAGCCAAAATGACCCGCGGGCGGCCAGGACATCAAGCGCGGCGCGGGTCATGTCAGCCAGCGTTGGATTCTCATCGATATCGGCGGGTGTGTAAGGACGGATGGCAGCATACTTTTTCCGCAGCGGTTCAGGCTCATTCACCTCGACGCGTGACCCGATCGGGTTGAAATCGCCGCAGGCCGTTTGGAATGGAAGATGCCCTTCAGCCACGCCAAAAAAGCCGAACAGCGGCCGGCCCGCAGCAATCGCCGCCGCCGCAGCCTCGGCGAGCAGTTCATCCCCGTGGCGGCCGGCGGTTCGCTGCACCACGTGATAGCGGCCGCCGTGGGTCGCATCGACCGCACGAAGCGTTGACGGTGCGAGATACTTGTTGCCCGACTCGTAATTCTGACCTTGTTGGGCATCGGCCTCGGCCTGCACGCCAAACCCAGCCCCCAGCAGCACATCGAGCCCTGGCCTCAAGGCCGTTCGCCGCGCGACCGATGGCTGCCCCAAGAGGTCGCGGGAAAGATCCTGGTAATCATCGCGGGTGACATTGTTGGCATAGGCGCAAGCCGGCGTGGCATGGGAGATCGGCACACTCGTCACCACGCCGACTGCGTAGCCGCGGTTTTGCAGTGTCACTGCAATCGGTTCCACAGGCTCACCGGCAGGGTCAACGTTGATCGCGTCGTTGTAGGTTTTGCGACCACTGCACAGGGACGTTGCCGAGGCTGCCGAGTCGGTGACGGCGTGCGGGCGATCCCGATCTCGCCCCATCAGGTACCGGGCATTTGCTCTCCGATCCCATGGCGTTCCGCCGCCAAGTTGAGAATCATATCCGCCGGGCGTCTTCCCGCCGGGATTGCGCACGGCCTGCGCATCGACATCGAACCGGGTGCCATCATTGGCCGGGCTGGTCACACACCAGCCAAAGTCTGTTGCCACCCCGCGATACGTCTGAAAACCGAAAACGTCTCCCCGTCCTTCGTCGTAGGTCACGGCGCCGCTAGAGGCGATCGCCGCTGCCCGCGTGGTCTCCCAGTCAAGACCATCGAAAACAAAAAGCACGATCCGCCTCTTCCCCTTGTCGGCGGCCATCATCTGCAGCCGATAGACATCGGTCTGATCAAAGTAGTCGGCGCGGGGATCGACCGTCTCCTCGGGAAGCCGGCCGTAGAGTGACCGCAGACGCTCTTCGCTACGATACGGACTGTTCGCGCCGCCCACGTCTGTGAGCCCGACCCCGAACGTATACACCGGAATCAGCCGGTTGGAGTGATTGGACCACGAAACATACCGCTCGGGCTGGTCGCCCCAATGCCCCCAGGCTGCGACGCCGTCGATCTCGGCCTCGATCTGCATGCCCCGAATCGGGTCTTCCGCAAGTGCCACCAGCCGAAACGCGACGAGAGTGATCAGCGCAGCGAGTTGGCAACAATGCCCCATGTGCGAGCGGCAGTGGGCAGAAACATCGGCGGTGAGGGGACGTCGCATTCCGCCATCATACCGTGATTTGTGAGCGTTTGATTGCGGGGGCTGCCACCCCGTGGCTTGTACCTTCCGGTTGGCGCGAATTTTGCAGCGTCTATGCTGCTGTCGTTTCGCCCATCCGCACCCGCCCCGGAAGCTTTCGCCCGTGGTCAATGACGATCTTTTGCGCCGCGACATCCGTCTTCTCGACGGCAAACTCGATGCGGTGATCGTGGAACAGGCCGGACCGGAGGCCTCGTCACTCGTGGCCGATATCCGTCGGCTTGCCCGCGATCGTCGCCTCGGCATGCATGAAGCCGAGCCGCTCCTTGCCGAAAAGATTGCCGGGCTCGATGTCGCCCAGGCTCGCATCGTGGCCCGTGCCCTGTCCATTTTTTTCGATCTCGCCAACATCGCCGAAGACCGGCAGCGGGTGCGAGTGCTCCGCGATCGGGAGCGGCTCCGCCATCCACAGCCCCTTGGCGAGTCGCTGGCTGCTGCAATTCAGGAATTGGCTGCTGGCGGCATGTCGCCAGCGGAGATGCAGCAGGCGCTTCGTAGCTTGGCCATCGAACTGGTGTTCACCGCCCACCCGAGCGAGGCCAAACGCCGCAGCATCCGGGCGAAACTGCGGCGGATGCGGCAAAGCCTGCAGGCCCTCGACCGCGACGACCTGCTGCCCCGCGAACGGGCCGAACTCGAGAGCGACCTGCAAACAGAGCTGGTGATCCTCTGGGAGACCGAGTTTCTCAAGCCGGCCCGGCCGACCGTGCTCGACGAGGTCGACCGCGGCCTCTCGTTGATGCCGCGGCTCTGGGAGGCCGTGCCGCAGGTCCACGAATCGCTCCGCCGCGGCCTGGCAGCAGCCTATCCCGGTGAGTCTTTCGAGATCCCCGCCTTTCTGACGTTCGGCTCCTGGATGGGTGGCGATCGTGACGGCAATCCATTCGTCACGGCCGACATCACCGAGACCACGCTCCTCCGCCTGCGGTCGACCGCCATCAAGGCCCACCTCGAATGGTGCAAGCAGCTCTACGACATGCTCACCGTGTCGCTCCACGAGGCCCGCGGCTCCCAGCCTTTGGAGGAACGGCTGCAGGTGGCAGTTGCCGAGTGGCCCGCGTTGGCGGCGTCGCTTGACAAGGTGCCGCCCCACGAGGCCTATCGCCGCTGGCTGCGAATGATCGAGTTTCGCCTGCGGGCCTCGGAGGCGACAAGCCTGGGTGATTCTGCCCCAGCCGCCGCCTACCCCTCGGCGGCCGGGCTCTCGGCCGATGTGGCGACGCTCGTCGAATGCCTCGATCGCGACCACGGCCTTTCGGCCGACTCACCGGTTCGCCGCTGGCTCGATCTCGTCCGCACCTTTGGCCTCCACATGACGCGGCTCGATGTCCGGCAAGATGCGCGGGCTTACGAAGAGATCATGGCCGATCTCTTCACCGCGGCCGGAATCGCCGGCGCGGATGCATTTCGCACTGGCGACGAGGCCACCCGCAGCCATCTCCTCACGTCAACCTTGGGCACCATCGGGGCCGTCCCGACCGAGTCGCTCCAGCCCCTGTCCCGCGACACCCTGCAGCTCTTTTCGCTTCTGCAACGGGCCAGCGCACGGTTTGGGCCCGACTGCCTCGGTGGCGCGATCGTGAGCCTCACCCGATCGCCGGCCGACGTGCTCTGCGTGTTGTGGCTGTGGCGGTGGGCTCAGAAGCAGGCGGCTGATCAAGGCGAACCAGTCGCCCGGCATGACATCGCGATCATGCCCCTCTTCGAGAAGATCCACGATCTTCAACACGGTCATGAGACACTCACCGCGATCCTCGATACGCCTGCCTACCGGGAGCATCTCGCCGGCCGTGGGAACCGGCAGCTGGTGATGGTTGGCTATTCCGACAGCACGAAAGACGGCGGCTACCTGGCCGCCTGCTGGGGTCTGCAGGCAGCGCAAAGCCGGCTCCACGAAGCCGCGGCCGCCCGCGGCGTGGCCCTCACCTTCTTCCATGGCCGCGGTGGATCGCTTGGCCGCGGTGGCGGGCCGGCAGCCCGCGGCATCCTCTCGCTCCCTGCTGAAACGCTCGACGGATCGCTTCGGCTCACCGAGCAGGGCGAGGTGCTTGCCGAACGCTACGACGACGCCGAGATCGCCTGCCGCCACCTCGAGCAGGTGTCGTGGGCCACGCTGATGGCCGCCTCCAGCCGCCGGCCCGATCCGGACTTGGCCTGGCTTGCTCTCATCGAGCAGATGGCCGCCCGCTCCCACGCGGCCTATCGCGAGCTCGTCGATGAACCCGGCTTCATCGACTACTTCTCGCAGACCACGCCGATCGACGACATCGAAAATCTGCCGATCGCCTCCCGTCCGGCCCGCCGCCGTGGCCAGCGGACGCTCGACGACCTGCGGGCGATTCCCTGGGTGTTTGCCTGGACGCAGAGCCGCTGCATGATCCCGGCTTGGTATGGCCTCGGCACGGCGCTGGTCGACGTAAAATACGAAGACCGCCACGGCTGGCAGACGATCTGCGAGATGTATCGCCAGTGGCCGTTCTTCCAGGCCACGATCGACAACGCCTCGCTCGCCCTGGCCAAGGCCGACATGTACATCGCGCAGCGGTATGCCGAGCTGGCCACCGACACCGACGTCCGCCGTCGGATCTGGCAGCGAATCGCCGCTGAGCGGGACCGCACGCGGCAGGCGATCCTCGACATCGTCGGCGGGAGTGAATTACTGGCCGCGACCCCGTGGTTTCAGAAGTCGATCGAGGCCCGCAACCCGTCGATCGATCCGCTCAACCTGATCCAGATCGAATTCATGCGGCGCCGTGCGGCGGCGCCGCCTGATGCCCCGCCGGATGAGTCGCTTCGCGACC
>JAQBZA010000131.1 GCA_027622795.1 Planctomycetota bacterium
CGTCCCCATTTCTATGCGGTCGTGGTCCCATAAATTCGGCGACGCCTTTCGCGGCCTGCGGCGGGCGGTCTGCAGCCAGACGAGCTTTGCCGTGCATCTCACCGTGGCCGTGGCCGTGGTGATCGCGGCCGCCGTGCTGCAGGTGTCGCTCGTGGAGTGGTGCCTGCTGGTCGGGGCGATCGGGTTTGTGCTCACTGCTGAGGTGTTCAACACCGCGATCGAGTCGCTCGCCCGGGCCCACGATGTGGGCCGTCATCCCAGAATTCGGGATGCCCTCGACATGGCCAGCGCTGCAGTGCTGCTCGCCGCGATCACGGCGGCCCTCATCGGTGCGGTCGTGTTTGTATCACGGCTTGTGGCCTTGCTTTGACCACGGCTCAAGACCCGAGACTGAGGATCAATTCTTCCGCAGGTCGTAGCAGAACATGCGGTCGCCGTCGCGGATGTACAGGAGGCCGTCAAGAATGACAGGATGGGCCCAGCAGGGGCGGTCACCGCTGTCGGGAATCTGAAAACTCGCGACCTCTTCATAGCCGGAGGGATCGGCCTTCACCAAGGCAACGGTGCCGTCCTGATACTGCACATAGAGATGGCCGTCGGCAGCCACGATGGCCGCCGAGTTTTTGCCACTCCCGCGTTCTTTCCACACGACGTTGCCCGTCTTGAGTTCGACGCACAGCAGAATCGGCTGATCATCGGCACAGCCGTAGAGGTGATCACCAACCAAGACCACTCCACCATGCTTGTTGGCAAGCTCGGGCTTCAGCGGAAACACCTCCTCAAACGTGACAGCGCCTCCTGGTCCTGCTATCTGGCGGAGAAGAACACCCCCACGCTTGTAGCCGGCGACGATGAAGGCGAGGTCATCACGAATGACTGGCGTGGGGATGACGGCTGTGGTTTTTTCAATGGGATAGCTCCAGAGCAGCGCACCCGTCGACGCATCGACGGCGTAGGCTCCCGAGGCGGTGGTCTGCACATAGACCCGTCGACCACCGACTTCGCTGATCACGATCGAGGCATGGCCAGCACCACGATCACCGGGGATCGGGCAGGCCCACAACTGGTTGCCCGTTTTCCGATCCAGGGCGACCATCGTTGCTTGCTCACCACCTGGCGTGCAGACCAGCTTTTCGCCATCGATCAGAACCGACTCGCTGTAGCCCCATGAATCACCCTTCTTGCCGCCGAACGCTGCGGCCAGATCGATTGTTTTTCCCAGGCGACCGGTCTTTGCATCACAGCCAACCAGCTTGCCATGGGGAGTGATGACATAGACAACTCCATCGGCGATCGTCGGCGTGCTTCGGGATCCCTGCCAGTTATCCTGGCCGCTATTCCACGCTGGTCCTGTTTTGGTTTTCCAGACAGGCTTCCCGGTGGCACGGTCGAAGCACGACAGATATTCGTCGGCATCCGCTGCCGTTGAAGGACCATCGCCGAGCGTGTAGATGCGGTCGCCAGAAATCGCCAGGCTCGCGTAGCCACGGCCGGCGCCAGCTGATCGCCAGACGAGTTTCGGTCCCTCGACGGGCCAGGCCTCGAGAAGATCGGTATCTGGGGCGACGCCGGTCCGGTCGGCCCCGCGAAAGGTGGGCCAGTCGGCAGCGGGAGCAGCCGTGCTGCAGAAGGTGGCAGACAACGCCACAAAGGCCGCTGCAACACATCGAATCAAGGCAGGGTGGGAAGCATACGACCCCATGGGTGATCACTCCGTCGCGAGGGCAAAAACGATGTGCCAAGAGGGTACGGCTGCGACAGGAGATCAGTCAATGAATCCCGGGAAACCGTTGGCTACAATGGTGGTTTGGAAGCCCGGGAAGCCCGGCAGCGAAACAGGAGCGGAGAGCGTGAGGGAATCTGTGGCAGCGGAAGACTTGTTTGGGAAGCGTGAGACGGTCGAGCAGGTGGAGGAGGGGCACGACCTCGCTCCGAAGTTTGACGCCGCCGGGTTCATCCCCTGCGTGACCACCGACTTCCATTCCGGCGAAGTGCTGATGGTTGCGGTGATGAACCGCTTGGCCCTCGCCAAGACGATCGAGACTGGGGAGGCCCACTACTTCAGTCGCAGCCGCCAGCAGCTCTGGCACAAGGGGGCCACCAGCGGGCTCGTCCAGAAAGTGGTGGAGATGCGGATTGACGACGATCAGGATTGCGTGTGGCTGCGGGTCGAAGTGACCGGCGGGGCGAGTTGCCACGTGGGCTACCGATCATGCTTCTACCGCAAGGTGCCGGTCGGGGCAGAGCGGAAGGCGGGGACGTCACTGGAGTTTCTCGAGACCGAAAAGAGTTTTGATCCGAAGGCCGTCTACGGGGATGCGCCAAACCCCACACAGTTGTGATCGAGAAATCGCCCGCGGGCGAAATTTCCTATGTCTTCATCGACCACGCAGCTCTCCTTGATCCGCCAGCTCAAGTTTTGTGCGGGCCATCGCCTCTATCAGCACGAGAGCAAGTGCGCCTTCTTTCATGGCCACAACTACCGCGT
Source organism: Planctomycetota bacterium (assembly GCA_027622795.1). Lineage (GTDB taxonomy): Bacteria > Planctomycetota > Planctomycetia > Pirellulales > UBA1268 > CACORA01. Next base: position 2,489 of record JAQBZA010000131.1, read on the forward strand.
CGACATCGAGGTGGTGGGGCAAGGGGGCGGCGCGGAGGTGGATGCGGTAGGCCGCGTCGTCGACTTCTCGCAGATCAAGCAGCGGATGCTCGGCTGGCTCGACACCCACTGGGACCACGCCTTCATCGTGTTTGCGCAGGACGAAAACGCGCTGGCTGCGGTGCGGATGGTGGAGCCGACGAAATACTTCGTGCTCCCGTGGAACCCGACCGCCGAGAACATGGCCCGGTATCTGCTCGAGGTGGTGGCCCCGGAAGTGCTCGGCGATCTGGGTGTGATCGCCCGCGAGGTGCGGGTGTGGGAGACTGATGAGTCGTGCGCTGTGGCGACGCGAGGGTAGCTCATGCCGTATCCGACCATCCGCCTGCGACGCAATCGCCAATATGATTGGCTCCGCAGTGCCGTTGCCGAAACGGCTCTCGCTCCGGCCGATCTAATCTGGCCCGTTTTCGTGCATGACCACGAGGTGAGCCTGCCGGTGTCGAGCATGCCGGGTGTGGAGCGGCTTTCAATCGACGGCGTGGTGAAGGCGGCCGACGAGGCCCGGCAGATCGGCATTCCGGCGCTGGCCCTCTTTCCCGTCGTCGAGCCCCAGCACAAATCAGACGATGCCCGCCACGCCTACGACGTCGACAACCTCGTCTGCCGCACTGTGCGGGCGGTCCGCGACCAGCTCGGCGATGCCGTGGGCCTGATCTGCGACGTGGCCCTCGACCCCTACACGAGCCACGGCCACGACGGCCTGCTCAAAGACGGCCGCATCGTGAACGACGAAACGGTGGCCGTGCTCTGCCGACAGGCGATCGCACTCGCGGAGGCGGGCTGCCATGTGGTGGCGCCCTCCGACATGATGGATGGCCGCGTGGGAGCAATCCGCGGGGCGCTCGATGCAGCCGGCCGGCAGGACGTGGCGATCCTCTCCTATGCCGCGAAATATGCGTCGGCCTTCTACGGGCCGTTTCGTGACGCCCTCGGCAGCGCCGCCTCACTCGGCGCGGCCGACAAGAAGACCTACCAGATGGATCCGGCCAACACCGATGAGGCGATCCGTGAAGTGGCCCTCGACATCGACGAGGGGGCCGACATGGTGATGGTGAAGCCGGCGCTGACGAGCCTCGACATCATCCACCGCGTGAAGCGGGAGTTTGCGGTGCCGACGTTTGCATATCAGGTGAGTGGCGAATACGCGATGATTCAGGCGGCGGCCGCCAACGGCTGGATCGACGGGCCCAAGGCGGCCCTCGAGAGCCTGCTGGTGATCAAGCGAGCCGGGGCCGACGCGATTCTGACCTATTTCGCACCGGACGTCATGCGGTTGAAAGACCAACCGTAATCGGTCTTACAACTCTTCATCCACATCGGTCTCTTCGGTATCTGCCGCGGCAGTTCGCCCGTCGAGGCTCCATGGCCCGGGGCCGTTGGCCATCAGAAACACCATCGTGCCCATGAGAGACAGGTTTTTCATGAACTGGATCATCTGGTTCTGGAAGTTGGGATCATCTGGTTCAAGCTTCCAGAAATCGTGGAAGTAGTAGGTCGCCGCGGCCAGGAAAATCAGCAGCAGAAACGCCCCTATGCGGGCCCGGTAGCCGAGCACGACGGAGATACCGCCGAGGATCAGAAACGCGATCGCGCCGGCGAGAAGAATCTTGGGCTGAGGCACGCCCTCGGCGGTCATGTAGGCCACGACGTCATTGAACTTCGGAATCTTGTTGCCGAAGGCGCTCATCAAAAAGATGGTCGCAATCATGGTCCGGCCGAGCAGGGCAAACAGGCCCTTGATAAACCACATAGGGGAACTCCTGAGGAAAAATGGCGAGATCACGACCGAAGGTGGATGAGGCGCCGGCTCGGGAGCGGCAAAAGTCTCGTCGCCGGGCGAGGATACGCCCAACGCTCCTCGAGCGTTCGCCGACTCCCTCGCCTCCGTTACTCGGCTTGCGAGAGCGAACTCCTGTTTTCCGAATAGCGACCTAGATCCTACCCACGTGGCCGGAAGGCGACGAGGCGAGTTGGGTCGGTTTCCAGCCGGGGCGGGGCGGGGTTGCCGGTGTGGATCAGGTCGATGCAGTAGGGAATCGCGGGGAAAACGGCATCGAGGCATTCGTGGATGCTTTTGGGCCGCCCCGGCAGGTTGACGACGAAAGTGGTTCCGCAGATGCCGGCTGTCTGCCGGGAGAGGATCGCCGTGGGCACATACTTGAGCGACACCTGCCGCATCAGCTCACCGAATCCGGGCAGCATCTTCGTGCAGACCTGCTCGGTGGCCTCAGGCGTGACGTCCCGCGGGGCGGGGCCGGTGCCGCCGGTGGTGACGACGAGGCAGCAGCCGGCAGCCGCCATCTCCCGGATCGCCGCCACGATCGCCGCCACGTCGTCGGGCACGATCTGCTCGACGGCCTCCCACGGGCTCGTGAGCACCTCCCCGAGATAGCCGCGGATCGCCGGCCCGCCCTCGTCGACATACTCGCCGCGGCTGGCCCGGTCAGACACGGTGAGGATGCCAATCAAGGCGGAAGCAGTCATCCATTCAACAATCACCGAAAACTCCCTTGACACCAATAGGGAACGCATGTGCACATATTTCTGTGCCCCGAGCCAGGCGGGGTACGATCGTGGCATGTCTGTTGAGCCGCATAAATTCACCTGGGACAGGATGATCGAAGCCGTGCAGGCCGTTCGTGAACGGGCGTTGCGGGCGACCGCGGCGCTCGAACAAGCCGGGATTCCCTACGCGATGGCCGGCGGCAATGCCGTGGCGGCCTGGGTCTCGACCGTTGACCGGGCCGCCGTGCGGAACACGCAAGATGTCGATATCCTGGTCCGCCGCAGCGACTACCCTGCCGTGAAGGCGGCCCTCGAAGGGGCGGGCTTCGTGGAGGCGAACGTGATGGACGTGGTCTGCTTCATCGACGGGCCCGATGCCAGTCCGCGGGATGCGGTGCATCTGCTCTTTGCCGGCGAGAAGGTCCGCGAGTCATACCCGATCGCAACGGCCGACGTGACCGAACGGGTGACGGGCGAAGACTACTCCGTCGTGTCGCTCGAAGCCCTCGTGCGGATGAAGCTCAACTCGTTTCGTGATAAAGATCGTACGCATCTACGCGATCTGATCGAGCTCGGGCTGCTCGACGTGACCTGGTTGCCGCAACTGATACCTGATCACGCCGCGCGTCTCCAGCAACTTCTCGACACGCCGGGAGGCTGAGCAAAAATGCCGTGCCCGATACTGCTCGACACGGGCCTATCCTCTCCAGCAACCGCCGTGCCGAACGGTATTGAAGCCGTCCTACACCGGCACCTTTTTGCGTGAAGCTAGATCACACCCCGCTGCTCGAGCAGCGTGATCACCGCATCGACACACTTGCCTACCGGCCACTCGTGGGTCGGAATCACGAGGTCGGGATTGGTGGGGGGCTCGTAGGGGGCCGATACGCCTGGGAAATTTGTGATCTCGCCCGAGTCGGCCAGCGGATAGTGGCCGTCGGTATCCCGCTGGCGGCAGACATCGACCGGGGCCGCCAGATGCACGACGAGAAATCGCTCGCGGCCCACCCGCTCGGCGGCCTTCTGCCGCACCGCCTCGTCGGGAGCGACGAAGGCCGCGATGCAGAGGATTCCCGCCTCGTTGAAGAGGCGGGCCACCTCGATGCTGCGGCGGAGGTTTTCACTCCGCTCGTCGGCGGAAAAGCCGAGGTCGCGGCTGATGCCGAGCCGCATCGACTGGCCATCGAGCACCGTCACCGCCTGCCCCAGATCGAAGAGCCGCCGTTCCACCAGCCGGGCGATCGTTGACTTGCCGGAGCCGGTGAGGCCGGTGAGCAGCACCGTGGCCGGCTTCTGCCCAAACCGCGCCTCCCGCTCGGCGGCGGTGACACCACTCACCGTTTCATGGAGACGCTCGGCGACCGGCTCGCCCTCCCAATGGTCCTTGCGGCCATCTTCCGGCTCGCGGTCGAGAATCATGCCGGCACCCACCGTGGCGTTGGTGAGGCGGTCGATCATGATGAACGCACCCGTCGAGCGGTTGCGGCGGTAGGCGTCGTAGGCGATCGGGCTCGTGAGCGTGATGCCGCAGCGGCCGATCTCGTTGAGGGCGAGCGTGGGGGCCGGCTGGCGATGGAGCGTGTTGATGTCGACCCGGTAGCGGAGCGTGCCAACCGCACCGGGCGTGACCTTGCTCGTCTGCTTGAAGAGATACTGCTTGCCGGGGACGAGCGGCTCCTCACTCATCCAGACCACCATCGCGTCGAACTTTTGATCGACCTTCGGTACGTTGCCCGGCCGCACGAGCATGTCGCCACGGCTGGAGTCGATCTCGTCTTCGAGCGTGAGCGTGACCGACTGCGGGGCGAAGGCCTCAGTGAGATCGCCATCGAACGTGACGATCCGTTTCACGCGGCTCTTCTTCCGCGACGGCAGCGAGATCACCTCGTCGCCGGTGCGGATGATGCCGCTGGCGATCGTGCCGGCGAAGCCCCGGAAATCGAGATTCGGCCGCAGCACAAACTGCACCGGAAAACGGAAGTCTTCCATGTTGCGGTCGGAGCCGATGTAGACCGTTTCCAACAGCGGCATCAGCGGGGACCCGGTGTACCAGGGCATCTTCGGGCTGGGAGCGACGACGTTGTCGCCCTTCAAGGCTGAGATCGGCATGAAGTGGACGTCGGGCAGATCGAGCCGGCTGGCGAAATCGACATAGTCGGCGCGAATCTTCTCGAACACCGCCTGGTCGTAGTCGACGATGTCCATCTTGTTGACCGCCACCACGATGTGCTTGATGCCAAGCAGCGACACGATGAACGAATGCCGCTTCGTCTGGGGGAGCACGCCGTGGCGGGCGTCGATGAGAATGATCGCCAGATCGGCCGTGGAGGCCCCGGTGGCCATGTTGCGGGTGTACTGCTCGTGGCCCGGCGTGTCGGCGATGATGAACTTTCGCTTGTCGGTCGAGAAGTAGCGGTAGGCGACGTCGATCGTGATCCCCTGCTGCCGCTCGTCTTCGAGACCGTCGGTGAAGAGGGCGAGATCGACCTCCTCGCCGGTGGTGCCGTAGCGGGTGCTGTCTTTCTTGATGGCGGCGAGCTGATCCTCGTAGATCATCTTCGACTCATAGAAGAGCCGGCCGATGAGCGTGCTTTTGCCGTCATCGACGCTGCCGCAGGTGATGAAACGCAGCAGTTCTTTCCGCTCGTGCTGGTCGAGGTACTCGTCGATGTCGGTGGCGATCAGGGCGGATTGGTGGGACATGGTCTGGGTGGGTCGGGGGGGAGTTTATGAATGAAGATTTTTTGTGGTTCGGTTCTGAAGCGTCGGGGCTTAGCCCATGTCATCTCGCCGGACGTTCGCTACG
>JAQBZA010000132.1 GCA_027622795.1 Planctomycetota bacterium
GGTGTGGATAGGAGAGCACCATCCGGCCAAGCCCCACGGCGTCGATCCAGCCAGCCCGCACCGCCGCTTGGGCCGCATGCACGAGATAGTCTTGAAGATAGGTGTAGCCCGAGCCGACGAGCGGCAGGTCGGGCACCGCTTCCTTCGCCTGCCGGCAGGCGTCGAGTTGTCGCCATACCCCCACGAGCGGATCCTCCGGCGGGGCGTAGCCGTCGGAGGGCGGAAACGCCGCTGGCCGCTGGATGTGCGGCACGGTGTAGGGGCTGCCGGCCGAGAGATTCACGGAGCAGACACCGAGGTCGCGGAGCATGGTCAACAGCTGTATCGGCTCATCAAGGTTCATCTGCAGCGGATCGGTCTCGCTCACGCCAAACCCGCAGTCGTAGGGCAAGGCGTCGGCAAACGGAAACGGCTCGCCATGGTCGCCGACCTTGTGCCAGGGCACGATATCGAAGAGGGAGACCCGCACGCCGACGAGGAGCCGCGGACAGCACTCTCGCACCCGCTCGATAATTGTTCGCAGCAGGCGGGTGCGGCCGCAGAGGTCGCCGCCATACAAGCCGGGCCGCCGGCGGGCGGAGAGAAACTCGTGGAGCAGATAGCCATGGCAGGCCTTGATATCGACCATGTCGAAGCCGACCGCCTCGGCATCGCGGGCGGCGGCCAGATAGGCATCGATGAGCTGCTCCACATCGGTGTCGTTAAGCACGCAATCGGTGTCGCTTGGGTCGACACCATGGCGGGCATCAAGCAGTGGATGGTGGTAGGCAATCCGCGGCTGCCGCCCCGCCGAAGTCGGCTTGGAAAACCGTCCCGAATGGGTGAGCTGCAGGGCGACGATGAGGTCGCTTGTCGTGCCAAACCGATCGCTATGGGCATCTCGGACCGTCTGCAGGAGCGCGGCAAAGCCATCGCGTCCGCAGGCGGGCCCACAGAGCTGGTTGGGATTGGCTCGGCCCTCGGGCAGCACCGCCACCGCCTCGCCTCCCCAGATCAGCTTGGCACCGCTCTCCCCAAAATGCCGCCAGCGGCGCAGAAGCGTATTAGTCGGCCGGCCGTCAGTGGTGGCATCCCAGCCTTCCATCGGATGGATGCACCAGCGGTTGCCCGCCGTCCGCTCGCCGAGTGAGAGCGGTGCGGCCAACGGCGAGCCCCCTGCTGCTGAGAGCAACGCCTCATCAAAGAGGATCGGAGCCCCCAGCGACTCACAGTGGGCACGAAGATCGGCGCTGGTGCGGAAGCGAGCGACGCGAGGGAATTGCACGGGGCTGGTGAGCAGAGAAGACTTCTTCGATAATGATTTCTTTATGATATCAGCCGCCGCTGCCGCCATCGATCCCGCCGCGCTCGTGTGCCCCCGCCGCATGATCCGGGGAATGTCGGCGATCCTGCTCCCCTTTACGGCCGACCAGCAGATCGATTGGGATGCCTTTGCCGCCCATGTGGCCCGCACTGCTGCCTGTGGCATCACGCCGGCAGTCAACATGGATACGGGCTATGTGCAGTTGATCGACGATGCGATCCGCCAGCGGGCCTTGCAGATCACCCGCGACACCCTTGGCGGCAGTGACTTTGTGGCCGGGGCATGCGTGGTCGATACCAAGGGAGACGCCTTTGACGAGGCCGCCTACGGGCGGCAGCTGGAGATGATCGCCACGGCCGGCGGCCTGCCCGTGATCTTTCCCTCCTGGGGCCTCACGGCCGGCAGCGATGCCGACTTTCTCGATCGCTATCAAAGGCTGGCCAGCCGGGTCGAGCAGTTCATCGGCTTCGAGCTTGGCGCCGCCTTCGTGCCTTACGGCCGCGTGCTTGCGATCGACGCCTATGAGCAGCTGATCCAGATCCCCAACTGCATCGGTGCCAAGCATTCGTCGCTGTCGCGGCTGCTCGAGTGGCAGCGACTCGTGGTTCGCAACCGTGTGCGGCCGGAGTTTCATGTCTTTACGGGCAATGATCTCGCGATCGACATGGTGCGCTATGGAAGCGACTGGCTGCTCGGCCTCTCCACCGCCTATCCCGAAGCCTTTGCCCAACGGGATCAGTGGTGGGCGGCCGGCGACAATCGCTTCGACGAACTCGACGATGCCCTCCAGGCGCTCGGCGACTTCGCCTTTCGCACGCCCGTGCCGGCCTACAAGCACACGATGGCGATGGCCCTGCACCTCCGCGGTCTGCTCGCCAGCGACGAGCCGCACCCCGGCAGCCCGCGGCGGCCGGCCAGCGACCGCGCGATTGTCGCCACGATCCTCGCCCGCATCGACGCCGCCCTGCACGCGGAACGCGCGGCAAAGGATAGCCCGGCCAATGGCACATCGGCAACGATTACCGAGCTCTGATGAGCCTCGCGGCTTTGTGATGCATGTCGTCGGCGGTTATGACGAGCAGATGGAATGGCTTCACCGAATCTGCCGCGAACGCACCGTAGGCCGAAAGCACCAGAATGAACGTGATGACGATCGATCGCATGAGATGCTCTTCGTCTGCGTGAGTCGAAGACAATAGTTCCTCGACGAGTTTCTGATCATCCGGCGAGATGGACGGGATCGCCATCACTCCGCCGGTTCCTGTCGCGTGACGATGGGGACGTAGCCGACTTCCAGACCGGTGGGCGGGGTGACGATCATGGCGGGGTCGAGGTCTGCGAGTTCACCGCTGGCGGGAGGCGCGAAGTAGTTGCGGTCTTTGCTCCAGTGACGGTGCAGGAGTTCGACTCGCTGCTGCATGGCTTCGCGTTCGACGTCAGTCATGTCGGCGTTGAGCAGCGCGGGTTGATCGGCGAAGCGGTACCAGTAATAGGTGATGATGCTGCCATCCCCAGGACGAGCTTGAAATGGGCCGGCCTTCGGGCCGGGCTTCTTCCAACTGCTGTCGGCTTCGGCGGGAGTCTCGTAGGTCTTTGGCGGGCCGGTTCGTTTGCGATCGAAATTCGCGTCGGCCAGGCCGGTTTCGGCGGGAACTTCGGATGCGGCGACCGGCGTCCAGATTGGCCGCTGCGTGTCGTCCTTGTCGAGCCGGAAGTACTCCGGCAGCACGATCAGATCGCGGCCGTTGGCTCCGGCATCGCGCTTCACCCATCGCGAGTTCCACTTGTAGCCGAAAGTGTTCTTGTCCGGCGCAAAGGGAGTGGCGAACGACGTCCAGGCGACGTGAGTCTTCGCGTCACGCTCGGTGCCGTCGGGATAGATCTTCCAGGTTGCTCCACCGCGACCGGGGAACTCATGAATGACCGCCGCTTCCGAGTTGACCGCGCCGCTCGCCACCGGGCCTCCGTTGAACCATGTCTGCACGGAGTCCCACAACGCCTGTTTGTTATACGAGGTGATGCGATGCACCAAGGCCGATTCGCCGTTCCCGTCGCTGGGGAACTGCGTCGGGGTGACCCGCGCGTAGATCACGCCCTTGGAATCCGCCGCCTGCACGCTCGGGATGTGCTGAGTCTCCATCTGCAACGCGCGGTTCGGATTCGACGGGCGGCTGTCGAGTAAGTGCCCGGCGAAGCGCGGTTCCTTCGCGGCTGCCTTCGACCAGAAGTACGGCAAGAAGAACGTGACCGGTCCTTTGAAGTTGCCCGAGTTGAGAAACAGCGTCCAACACTGATCGCCGGTCGGAATGTCCTTACCCTCCGTCTTGTCCTTGGCCGTCGCGAGCGGCAGGGGCAAGTACCCGTAGCCGAACCATTCGCCGCGCGTCCCTTGCCTCAGGTTCAGTCCATCTGGCGGCCAGATGACCCACGGGCTGAGTTGAGCGATCGCGTACTTGCCGTTGGGCTTCGACCAGTCGCGACCTTTGCCCGCTCCCGGACCATTGGCCCACTCGACGAAGTTCGGAGCGACGCCCCCCATGATGAACTTGGGAGTCTCGGTCGCGTACTCGGTATCGCGCCACCAGCCGAGTCCGCCCTCAATGTCGGAGTAGCCTTTCTCCAGCGGCTTGCCGACCGGCTGGGCGAACATCCAAGTCCCCGGCAAGCCCGACTGAAACCGCTGGCCGGGATACTGCTTCAAGAGCGGCCACGCGGAGATGTACATCGAGAAGCCCGCGTTGAAGGTCTCCGGCACGCGCTCATTCGGAACCAGCAAGTAGCCCGCCATCTCGCCCTTCTCCTGCTTTATGACGAACTTCGTCGCAGGCGGATAACTCTGAGCAAGCACCTCGCCCAATCGCACAATGCCTTCCGTTGTGATGACCAGTTTCTCTCGCTGGGGCGGCAGGTCGAAGGCTTTGAGATGAAAGACGGACGCGTCGCCACGCGCGAGTTCCGCCAAGTCTTCCGTGACATCCAACTGATTGAGTCCCGCGTGATCGGTCGGCGGTTGCTGGCTGACGAACCATTTCAGCGCCGGCATCGCCAAGTCTGTGCGACTCTGCGCGATCGTCGCTTGCAACCACTTCGCCGCGTCGCGCCGGTACGCGCCGAATGACATGTCGTTCTCACCGAGGTGATAAAACACACCGGCCAGTTCGACGCGCTGGCCTTTGTCCTCCAACTGCTTGATCGATTCCTTGATGAAGTGGATGAACGGGGCATAGAGGTTGCGATCCTTCGCGCTCGTCCCTTGCGGAGTCCAGTCGTTGATCTGCGATCCGCTGTGAGTGAACTTCGCGATCGCGATGTTGCCGATATTCTTGCTCTGCAACGCTTGGCCGAAACTCAGTTCCGGGCCGAAGGTGTCATAGAAGCCTGCCGGGCCGAGCGGCTCCCAACCGCTCGATGCCCTGAATCCGCCGCCGATGCTGTACTTGAACGCAATCTTGGGATTGTCCGCAGCGAGCGACTCGTGCCCGCTCAGCGTCTTGAGTTCTTGAGTGAAGGCCCGCTCGCCCTCCATGTTGCGATGCCCGGCGAGGACGAAGAGCTTGACCGAGCCGCCCTTCTCATACGGCCATGCAGCGAGCGGTCGCTTGGTCTCAGTCTTCTTTCCAATCGTGCGGAGATAGGCGTCCGCGTAATTCGCGCCATGCTCGAGTTGCCCCAGCGTGCCGTAGTGGTAATGCAAGCCCCCGCCATCACCGATCTCGACCGCGTCGTGCGAAGTTGGGATGTACTCGGCGAGCGGATCGGCCTCAGTGACCGCCTTCTGGCCGGCGCGAATGGCATACATGTTCTCGCGATTATCCATGCCCCAAATCGTCTTCGTGCAAAGCTCACCGATGTAGAACTTCAGATGTGGAGCCTTCAGATCGCGCCGCCAGCAGGAAAGAAAAGTCTTCAGGTTCAGGCCATAGGTCAGCTTGAAATCTTTGTGGAACATGTCGTTCTCGCCCTGATGCCACATGAAGCCCTCAAGGCGATATGGCTTCTGCATCTGATCCAACTCGGCGAGCGACGCGCGGATGTGCTGCAAAGCGAGCGGATACAGCTTGAACCCACCGGGAGTATCGGGATTCCAATCCTCACCCAACGTGGTGCCGCCCGATGCGATTTTGATGATAGCCACCGGCGCTTCGATGAGTTGCGAGACCTGCCGACCAAAACTCACCTCCGGCCCGAAGAAGTCCCCCGTCGGCTGCAAAGGAATCCAGCCTTTGGACGTCGTCATCTGCTCCCGCCCCATCTTGTACGAGAACAGCACGTTCTCTTGAGGCTTGGCCAATTCGGCAAACGGCGGGAAGCGTTGAATGTCTGTCACTCGCGAATGCGAGCCGACCATGTTCGACTGCCCGGCGAAGATGAAGACTCGGGTGGTCTTGTTATCGGTGTCGGCACATCGGCCTGTCAGCGGGAAAAGCAGCGGGGCGAAAAGGAAAAGGTATTTCATTCGATTGAGTCCAGTTAGGCTGAGCTAGGTTATAGTTATTCGGTCACGTCATCTATTCCCATTCGGCACGCAGCAGTTTTATGGCGGGGCCGTTCCAGAGCGGAACTTCTTTTGCCGGTGCTCAGCGCTGCTTGAAGTGCGCGCACTTCACGCCCTGATCGTGGATCGAACGCTCTAAAAGAACGCTCCCACCCGGCCCCACCAGATGCCGTAGTTGTCGGCGAACTGGCCGGCGCCTACGTCCACCGCCTTGTTGGTCCACACGTTCACGTAGTCGAAACTGATGCGGACGTAGCGATTGGGCCACCAATTCACGCCGGCCATGAGCTGCTGCATGCGGGTGGCGTCTTGGCCGGGCTCTGCGAAGCCGGGGGTCAGGGACTGGGGGCCGAGTTCGATCTGGGAGAACTGCGAGACGAGTTCCCAGGCGCCGTAGTCATGGAGCGGCTCGATCGTCGTGTAGCCGAGCAGGCCGTCGCCCTTGTATTCCTCGCCCGTGAGGAAATAGGAGGCGTTGACATAGTAGGCGTCGATCTCCTCGGTGATGTTGGTGGTGCCGTCGGTGAGGGCGCGGGTCCAGTGGAGGTATTCGGCGAGGAGGCTGAACCGTCCAAACCAGAAGAGGTGAGGCGCGATCTTGGTGCGGTTGCCGTTGGCTGCGATGTTGTCGTTGTAGGTAAACCAGGGAACACCGCTGGAGTTGACGAAGTTTTGGTTGAGCGTGGGCTCGCCGTTGCCAGACGGGAAGTTGAAGTCGCTGCCACTGCTGAGCACGTATTCCTGCACACCGTTTTGAGCACTGAAGCCGATGCCGAGGCTCTGGAGCGGCGATCCCTCATCCGGCTTGAACGGAGTCCAGGTGACCTCGCCCATGCCATCGACATGGCGGTCGAGATCGAAGTAGGCGCCGGTCGGGCCATTGAAGGCCCCCACCTGATACTGCACGACGTTGTCAAACAGCCGGCCCCATAGCATGACCCCGGTCTGACGCTTGCCGGCCAGTTGGAAGAGCGGCGAATTGGTGATCACCGGTTCCCAGGCTGGCGAGAAGGCCCAGTATTCGTAGAGAAACGGGCTCAGGTAGTGGCCGAAGCGGATATTGAGTTCTTTCGTGAAAAGGTAGCCTGCGTAGACATCGAGGATGTTGAAGCTACCGAGCGACTGCTGCACCGAGGCGAGGTATTCCCACTTCTCGAGAAAGTTGCCCATGAAATAGAGACGGTAGAAGGGCACGTTGAATCCCTTCTCGAGCGTGTTGGCGTTGTCGAGTGAATAGAAGGTGCCGTCGAGTGTGAGTTGGTTCTGAATCTGAAACGTGAAATCTTTGTCACGGGACTGCAACTGGAGATAGCCGCCGCCGAAGTTGTAGTCGTAGGAGCCGACAAGTGAGTTGCCGGCAAGCCCGTAGCCTTCGTGGCCTCTGCAGTGGGGGCATCCCGTGCAGCCCAGCCCGCCGGTGCATCCGCCTGCCGCAGCCAACGGCGCGAACGAGAGTAGGCTCTCTGTTGCGACATAGGCCTCCTCAGGCTCCGGGCTCTCCGCCACCGGCCGCCGCCCGGCGAGGCGATCCACCTCTGCCTGAAGCGCCTCCACCTGCTCGCGGAGTTGGCCCGCAGCCGCCACTTCACGTTCGAGGGCTTGCACTTTGCGTGTGTAGGCGACCAGATCGGGTGAGAGCGGCTCAGCAGCGGCGTCTGCCGCGTCAGCTGCGCGCAGGCAAACCCCGCTGGCGATGAAAACTGCGGTCCAGAGCAGGTGTCTGGCGTACTGCATAGATGGCTGAGCCGAGCGGGGCCGCGACCGACCGGGTCGCAGGACTTTCCCAGTCTTCGGAATCGGCAGAAACAAGCCGGAAAGGACAGCCGAACCGACAGGGATTTCCTGGATGCCGCAGTTCGCCTGCTCGCCTACCGCCAGAGAAATTGCTGGGGCACGTCGCGGCCGACGGTTTCACGGCGGACAGCCTCCCAGGCCTGGCGGACGAGATCGCGAACCGGCTCGGTCTCCATGC
>JAQBZA010000133.1 GCA_027622795.1 Planctomycetota bacterium
GCATCGCGGGCCTGGCATCAAGTCGCGCGAGACTATCGCAACTTCTACTCCTGTGAAAGCTTGACCTGTCTTGCGGGTGCACTCGGCGCCGGCGCGATCATGGCGAACACCGGATTCGATCAGACGATGCAGGATGCTTGGATGACCGGCGTTCAGCCCACAGGCTTGGGGACTTTTTTTTCTGGTTGCAAGGACATCGGAGAAGGTCGGTATTCACTCCCAATATTCGGTGTGGCCTATGCGACTGGGCTGGTCTTCGAAAACTCTCCCGTCGCCGATGTTGTTGGCGAATGGGGAGGGCGATCGCTACGAATGTTCGCCGTCGGCGCTCCGCCGGTTTATGTGCTGCAATTGGCGACCGGAGCATCCCGGCCGCGGGACTACTCGGGAGGCAGTTCGTGGTCTCCGTTCAACGATGACAATGGTGTCAGCGGTCATGCCTTCGTGGGGGCAATCCCTTTTTTGGCCGCCGCTGACATGGTGGAAAGCCCGTTGCTGAAGGGCACCCTCTACGTTTGTTCGACATTCGTTGGCTTCTCGCGAATGACGGACAATGCTCACTATCCGTCGCAGGTGTTTCTCGGCTGGTATCTTGCCTGGGCCAGTTCCCGGGCCATCAACCATACTGAGATGCAGTTTGCCGGCTATGAGGTGCGGGTGGTGCCGCTACCCATGGCAGATCAGGGGGGCCTCGCCGTCGAGACTCGCTGGTGAGCCGCCGGGCACCTGAGGCGCCGCCGGTCTCCTGCTGCGCCGCCGGGCGCGGATGAACCCTCCGCTTCGGGGCGAGGATACGCCAACTCGCGTCGGATTCACCCGGGCCCGGCTACCTCGTGGATGTGACGACGGAGGCGACGAGGCGCGGATCGATATCGGCGACGAGTTCGACGTGGCCGATGCGGTCGGGGAGGATAAAGCGAAGCTGGCCGGCGAGGGATTTCTTGTCGCGGGCCATGATCGCCAAAAGATCGTCGGTCGAGGCGGTGAGCGTGGGAACAGTCCGCGGCAGTCGGCAAGCAGCCAGCAGGGCATCCTGACGAGCCACGATGTCGCTGCTGATGCGGCCGAGTTGCTCCGCGAGGCGGGCAGCGCACGCCATGCCGATCGACACCGCCTCACCATGGAGCAGCGTGCCGTAGCCGGCCGCCGTCTCGAAGGCATGTGCGAAGGTGTGGCCGTAGTTGAGAACGGCCCGCAGGCCAGTCTCTTCCCGTTCGTCCGCGCTGACGACCTGCGCCTTCAGGGCTGCCGAGCGCTCTACCGCGTGCACCAGCGCCTGTGGTTCGCGGGCCACAAGGTCGGCCGCATGAGCCTCCAGCCACGCGAAGAACTCCGCGTTGAGGATCATGCCATACTTCACCACCTCAGCCAGGCCGCTTGTGAACTCGCGGTCGGGCAGGGAGGCGAGCGTGTCGATATCGGCAACTACGCCACTCGGCTGCCAGAAGCAGCCGACGAGGTTTTTGCCGCCCGCAAGATTAATGCCTGTCTTGCCACCGATCGCGCTATCAACCTGGGCGACGAGTGTGGTCGGTACTTGCCACACAGGCAGGCCACGGGCAAACGTGGCGGCGACGAAGCCGGCCAGATCACCCACCACTCCGCCGCCAACCGCAACGACATGTGTCTGGCGATCGGTGGCATTTACGGCCAACGCATCCCACAGGCGGCCTGCCTCGGCGAGCGACTTCGAGGCCTCGCCGGAGGGTACGGCCACCGCTGTCGTGTCGATTCCGGCGGCGGTAAGTGAAGCCATCGCGGCGGCGGCATGGGGTGCCACGGCCGCATCGCTGATCACGACTGCTCGGCGACCCCCTCGCCGGGCCACAGCAACGCCGATCTCGCCGATGACGCCGGCGCCGATCTGAATGTCATACGACCGGTCGGCCGCAGCAACTCCGGCAAGGTGAACATGAATCGTGGGCACGGTCAGGCCACACTCACCCGTTCGAGGTCGGTGGGCGTGACGGTGATCACGCGGGCAAAGCCGGTATGCTGACGCACATAGTCGAGGTCGGCCGCCTCCGTCGGGCTGGCGTGGAGCAGGGCTTCCACCCGGGCCTTGTCGGCTGCTGACCAGTCCTCGCAATCGTCGGGCCAGACGGTGTGATACTCGACGACGAGTGCTTCGCGATAGGGGTCAAGGGCATTGGGCATCGGTGGAAAGGCTCCTCGCTGGGCTCCAAAGTGATCCGTAAGCCGGGGCGGCACGTGTGGCCGGTGCCGTCTGGCCGGCCCATGGAGTATACATGCGGCATGGCTCATGCACCGGCCAACCAGTCGCTTCGCCCCGGGTCCCTGATCGTCGTCGCCATTCTGCTCGTGGGCATCGCGGCTGCGACGGTGGCGGTCGCGTATCAGCGGCTGCAGACCCATCGCTGCCTCGATTTTTACGGTCCCGAGGCGGCGCGGCAGGTGGCGAAAGCACCACGGGTGGAACTGTGGCAGCTAGCCCCCGCCGGCCGGCCCGGGCGGCTTGTGGCTACCGGCCGACACGACGTCACCTCTGCCAAGGGGATCGTGCACCTCCGCCGTGGGCTCGTCGAAGATGTCGGTTTCCGTTGGAGTGAGGTTGGTTTGGCAGGGCGGCTCCCGGAGGCGGCGTGGGACTATGCGCTCGTGTTCAGCAATCCCACCCTCGATGGCCGTACGACCATCGTCATCGATCTCGAGGCCGACGGTGGCTGGCTGGCGGTGCAGGGACAGGCCGGCCGTGTCGCCCTGGGCCGGCTGGGTAGTGGGCTGGCAGCGTGGATTGCGGCCACGATTCCGGCCGCTGACAAGGCAGAACCCCGGTGAAATCGGCCTATGGCCGGCCGGGGCCGCCTCCTATCCTCCTGCCATGCGCGCCATCGCCGTAGCCAATCAGAAGGGCGGGGTCGGCAAGACCACGACCTCCGTCAACCTCGCTGTGGGGCTGGCCCGCGCTGGTCGCCGTGTGCTGCTGATCGACCTCGACTCTCAGGCCCATGCCACGCTCCATGTGGGCGTGATGCCGGGCTCACATCAGGTTTCGGCGTACGACGTTTTGGTCCGCGGCAAATCGCTCGAGGTCGCAACCGTCGCCGCCAGCGACAACTTGTGGGTCGTACCGGCCCACATCGATCTTTCGGCCGTTGAAATGGCGCTGGCCAGCACTGCCGGTCGGGAATCGATTCTCTCTCAACGCATCGCCGCCAATCCGCGGTGCTCAGGGATGGCTCCTGATGCTTATGAATATCTTGTGATCGACTGCCCACCGTCACTTGGTCTGCTGTCGCTCAACGCCATGGCTGCCGTGGATGAAGTGCTTTTGCCACTGCAGCCCCACTTTCTGGCACTGCATGGCCTCAGCAAACTACTTGAGACGATCGAGATGGTGGCGGATCATGTGAATCCACGGCTGCAACTACTTGGCGTGGTATTGTGTATGTTTGAGGCGGGCACTCGGCTGGCTGCCGAAATAGGACGTGATGTTGAAAACTTTTTCGCGTCAACAGTCAATCGCCATCCGGCGTGGGAGCACGCGCGACTGTTTGACAGTCGAATACGCCGTAATATCCGCCTTGCTGAGGCTCCCAGTTTCGGGCAGGCAATCTTTGACTATGCCGCCGACTCCCATGGGGCAGCAGACTACGCCGCATTGGCGGCGGAAGTAGATCGGCTCGTGGCGGCTGGTCGGGAAACCGTTCGCTGCGTGGCTTGAAGCATCGTCTGGCGATGGTGGTCAACACGTTCGAGTACAGAGTGCAATTCCGGGGTCCACCAGTACGAAGAAGCACAAGGATCGACGCCGACGAGGATGCCGGTGTCGTCGAAATCCTCGGCCGAGAGCAGTCGAGTGTCCGCGGCTGCGGCGACCGGGTGGGACACCTCACCGAAAGAACCCGGAGCGTAGCGAGTGGAAGCGGGCATACATACCGCGTTTGACGTTCGTTCGTCGTTGCCCACCAAGTCACGGTGACGCTGCGGACACCAACGGGATTCTGTTTCGACCTGCGACCCGACGGGAGGCCAGTTTTGTGTTTGTGAAAAAGATCAGGTCACAGCAAGATTGTGCTTTGCAAAAGCTGGGCAAGCAAATCACGGCCCAAAAACGCAGGTGCCTCACTGTTTTCGGCATATCCCACCTTTTTAGTATCATCCAATGCAGTTGTGGGCCTCATGAAAACGATGGATTTCTGCATGAAAAACCCTGGTCGAGGATCGCTGCGCACCGTTTTCCCCCTCATCGTGATGGTCCTGTTGGCGGTCACCCCGGTCGATAGGGAAACCTCCGGAGCGCCGCCGGGATATCGGTCCCTCGCGCCTGGAGCGCTGACGGTGATTACGGCCGACACGTCTGCGGAAGACACGCTCCGGCGTCGCGACCTGAGCGAGGTTACGGTGCTTCAGGCCGACATGGCGTGGACTCCAAAACAAGCAAAACTCGCCACGACCCTTGTGGAGCGAGCCAAACAGCGCGATTTTCAATTCGATGTGTGGTGTCTTGAGTTTGCCTTCAAGATGCCCCGACTCATCGCGGTGAACGTTCCGGTGGTCGATGCTGGCGGGCAACTGACGCTGAGTCGGAAGCGGTGCTGGTATCTCGTGTATCGGGTGAAGAACGTCGGCTGGCGGCGGACTGTCGTTGATCAGGAGAAGGGAACACAACTCACGATCGAGACATTCGACGGCCCGATCCGATTCATGCCCCATTTCGTGCTGGAAAGCCTTGAAGGACTCTCGGAGGAAGAAGGCATTTCGGCCTATCGTGCCTATCTCGACCGGCTTGTGCCGTCTGCCATGCCGGCGATCCGTCAGCGTGAGGATCCGGCACGACGATTCCTCGATAGCGCATCGATGGCTGAAGAGGAACTGGCACCCGGCGAAGAGCGGTGGGGGGTCGCAGTATGGGAAGATGTTGACCCACGCATCGACTATTTCTCGATCTATGTACGCGGCTTGACCAACGCCATTGACTGGAAGCCCCGAGACGACCGTCGCGTAGATGACCCGACAACACTTTCACGGGATACGCTCAAGTCACTCCGTCTCGATTTTTGGCGGCCAGGCGACACTCGCGATGAGGTCGAGGAAGAGATGAACATCGGGTACGCCGGCATCTTCGAGCGCACGGCTCTGGGAGTGGAAGTACTCAACGCGTTTCGTCGCCCCGAACTCACGGCTGCCAACCCCGTCGAAGGGCTCGCCACGCTCACCATAGACTGGGCTGATCTCGTCGAACCGTCCGGTGGAGCGGGTGTCAGAATTCTTCCGCTGACCACGGTTTTGCGAGCAGCGGCAGACCTCCCCGTGGCTGAGCAACCGGCAGCTCTCCGCGCCGTGGTTGGCGATTTGGGCGTTGCCTACCTCGATGAACTCCTTGATCTTGTGCCCAAGCAGCAGGATGTGTCGCCTCTCGTTGCGCTGGCCAGTGTGCTCGAGGATGTGGCCCAAGTGCCCGACACTGCCACCCGTCGCCAGAAATTGACGACAATTTTTGGCGCTGCCGCCCGTCGGGTGGATTGGCTGGCCCGCGAGACGATCCTCGCCCGGCAGGTGGTGGCACTGGATGCCACCAATATCGACCCTCAAACGCTAGCAGGCACCGGTCCGCAGCAGGCCTTCGAAATCATAGTTGACCGCTTGCAGCAAATCGCGGACCCGGCGACCCGGCAGCGGCTGATTGAAGGCCTCTTCGGCCCCCGGGGGGCCGCCCTGTATGCGGAGGCCACGAAACAGCATGAGGGCATTGACCATGCGTGGGTTTTCCGATACGAAATTGAATAGAGATCGAGTGTTTTTCCGGTCGCAGTCCATGGGGCGCGTCTGGAGCGAGGAGTGACGCGATGGCTCATAAAAAAGGTCAGGGTTCCAGCCGCAACGGCCGCGATTCAAACGCGCAGCGTCGTGGTGTGAAGAAGTACGCCGGCGAGAAGGTGGTGGCTGGCAACATCCTCGTTCGTCAGGTCGGCACGAAGTTTCATCCCGGTCGCAACGTCGGTATGGGGAGTGACTACACGCTCTTCGCGCTTGTCGATGGCGTCGTTGGTTTTGATCGTGAGGGCCGTCGCATCAACGTGATTGCCTGAGTGGTTGCCCGGTGCGTCGCGTTTGCCTTCTTGGTTCTTTTCTCCCCCGTTGAGTCCGATTGAGCGGATCGCGTGTTCGTCGACCGCGTGCAGATCGAGGCGATGGCTGGCAACGGGGGCCGCGGCTGCCTGAGCTTCCGGCGGGAGAAATATGTCCCGCTCGGCGGGCCGGATGGTGGTGATGGCGGTGATGGTGGCAGCATCATCCTGCGGGCCGAGGCGGGCGTTGATTCGCTCGCGCCGCTGGCTCATCGTCGGCAGTGGCGGGCCGAATCGGGGACGGCTGGCGGACCGGCCAACTGTCATGGGCGATCGGCTGCCGATCTGGTGCTGCGGGTGCCTCTCGGCACGATCGTGATCGATCAAGCGACCGGGCTCGTGCTCAAGGATCTGGCTCGCGCCGGCGAGCAGATCGTTGCCGCGCAGGGTGGGGCAGGGGGCAAGGGCAACCAGCACTTCAAGACATCGACGAACCGGGCGCCTCGTGAAACGACCCCCGGGGGCCGCGGCGAGGTGCGGTCGCTCACGCTGGAACTCAAGGTCATTGCCGATGTCGGTCTCGTCGGCAAGCCCAACGCCGGTAAGAGCACGCTCCTCTCCCGGCTCTCGCGGGCCCGCCCCGCCATCGCCGACTATGCGTTTACCACCAAGTCGCCGATGCTCGGCATGGTGGCCGTGTCGCCCGATCGCAGCTTTGTGTTGGCCGACCTCCCCGGGCTGATAGAAGGCGCGCACGCCGGCGTTGGGCTGGGGCATGAGTTTCTGCGGCATGTCGAGCGGGCTGGGATTCTTGTGCATGTCGTCGAACCACTCCCAATGGACGGCAGCGACCCGTTGGCCAACTACCGGGCGATTCGTGAGGAACTGGTCCGCTACGATCCCGCCCTCGGTAGCCGGCCGGAGATTGTCGTCGTCAGCAAGGCCGAACTGTCCGAAGCCGAAGAGGTGCGGCAGCGGCTCGCCGCCGCGGTGGGCCACGAAGTGATCGCCGTAAGCGCCGTGACGGGGCACGGGCTTGATCGGCTGCTGAAGGCGGCGGTGGCCCTGCTCGATGCCCGCACGCCATAATTTCATCATGGCCACTCCCGCACTGCCCCGTCCTCCGATCTGCCTCGGCGACCCCGTGCTGCTTGCCGATGTCGGCAACTCCCGAATCAAGCTCGGCGTGGTGGCCGATCATGGCAACGGCACCAGGCTTCCGGTGATCACGAAGCGGCGGGATCTGGTGAGCCGCTCCTTTCGCCCCGACGCGCTCGAGCAGTGGCTGCATGCCGCCGCGCCAGGGCCGGCCGTGATTCTTGTAGCGAGCGTGCATGATGCCGCCGCGACACGGCTGGAGGCGGCGATCGCGGCCGTGTCGGCCACCCAGCATCGGCCACTGCGGCAGCGGCGGGTCGGCCATGCCGATATGCCGCTGGTGATTACCCTGCCAGAGCCCCATCGGGTCGGTATCGATCGGCTCGCCGGCGCCGCCGCCGCGCGGCTCGTGAAGTCGGCCGATCGGCCGGCGATCATCGTCGACTGCGGCACGGCGGCGACGATCGACCTCATCTCGGCAGGCGGAGAGTTTCTCGGCGGGGCGATCCTGCCGGGACCGGCCCTGATGACCAAAGCCCTGGCTGAGGGGACAAGTCGGCTGCCCGAGGTGGCGGCACTCGAGCAGGGAATCGTGCCGGCGATGCCCGGCCGGTCGACGCAGGAGGCGATCGCGGCGGG
>JAQBZA010000134.1 GCA_027622795.1 Planctomycetota bacterium
CCGCACCGGTGGCCGCTTTACCACCGACTGACTCCTGACCGACTACGGGTTCTGTCTCACCATTCATGAAATCCGCCACCCGCGATCCTGCCACCACGCCTGTCATCGTCGGCTGCTGTCGCACGGCGATCGGCCGATCGCATCCCGAGCGGGGCGTGTTTCGTCACGTGCGGGGCGATGAACTGGCCGCGGCCGTAACCAAGGCGGTGGTTGAATCGAGCGGGGTCGATCCCGACACGATCGAAGATGTCGTCTTCGGCGCCACGCAGCAGCGGGGAGAGCAGGGGGGCAACGTGGCCCGCTGCGCCGCCCTGATGGCCGGCCTGCCCTTCGCGGCAGCCGGCACGTCGATCAACCGTCTCTGCGGCTCGTCGCTTCAGGCCCTCGCCCAGGCCTGCCATGCGATCGCGGCCGGCGCGGAAAACGTGCAGGTGGTCGGAGGCGTGGAGCACATGCAGCATCTGCCGATGGATTCGGCGATCGACATCCATCCGCAGGTGTTTGCCCGGTCGAGCCGGGGCATGCTCTCGATGGGCATGACGGCCGAACACCTCGCCGCCGCCCACGGCATCTCGCGGCAGAAGCAGGAGGCCTTCGCCCTCGAGAGCCACCGCCGGGCCGCCGCGGCGACGGCCGCCGGGCTCTTTGCCGACGAGATCGTGCCCGTGTTTGGCCACGACGAGGCGGGCAGTCTGGTGGAAGCGACCCGCGACCAGTCGATCCGCCCCGACACGTCGCTCGAGGCGATGGCCGCGCTCGAGCCGGCGTTTCTGCCGCGGGTGGGCACGGTGACGGCCGCCACGAGCGCACCTCTGAGCGATGGTGCCGCGGCGCTGCTCGTGATGAGTGCGGCGGAGGCCGAGCGGCTGGGGCTTGCGCCACTGGTGCGGGTGATCGGCACGGCGGTCGTCGGTGTGCCGCCGGCGGTGATGGGCACAGGGCCGGTGCCGGCGGTGAGAAAGCTGCTCGATCGCACGGGCCTCACGCTCGCCGACATCGATCTTGTCGAGCTCAACGAGGCCTTCGCCGCCCAGGCGATTCACTGCATCGAAACGCTCGGCCTCGATGAGCAACGCGTGAATGTGTGGGGCGGGTCGCTGGCGATCGGTCATCCGCTCGGGGCCAGCGGCGCTCGGATCACGACGACGCTCGTCTCTGCGATGCGGCACGGCGACGCGCGGCTTGGCATCGCGACGATGTGCATCGGCCTGGGCCAGGGAATCGCCGTGGCCTGCGAGCGGATGGAGTAGCACGATGCATCCGATCGTCGCCGAACGTGAGGCGGAGCGGGCGACCGTAGGGGGCGGGCAGCCGACGACGCTCGTCGATCTGATGGTCGCCCGCTGCGACGATTCATTTGATCGGCCGGCCTGCGTTGATGCGATCGGTGGCGGGCCGGCGATTTCGTGGAGCCGGCTCTTGCAGCGGGCGATCGATGTGGCGGATGCTCTGGCCGCGGCCGGCCTCGCCCGCGGGGATCGCCTTGCCCATGTCGGCCCGCATTCGATCGACTGGATCACGGTCGACCTGGCCTGCCTGCTCTCGGGCGTGGTGCATGTGGCGCTTCATGCCGACGCCAGTCCAAAGGAACTGGCTGAGCAGTGTGCATGGCTCGGCCTGCGGAAGATGGTGGCAAGCGGCGGAGGCCCGCGGGTCGCAGGGAACGCTGCTGAGATCGTGCTGCCTCCGTGGCGGGCTGCTGCCGAGCCCGTTGATCGTGATGCCGTACGGGCGGCCCTCCCCCGCCTTGCTGCCGCCTGCGATCCCGAGGCGCCGGCGACGATCGTCCTCTCGTCAGGCACGACCGGGCTTCCGAAGGGCATCGTGCATTGCCAGCGGGCGCTGGCGATGAACGCTCTGGCGTCGGCCGAAGTGTTTCTCGACGAGCCCGACGACGTGCGGCTCTCCTGGCTGCCGATGAGTCATGCGCTGGCCCGCGTGGGCGATCTCTACACGGCGGTCGTGCGGGGCGGTTGCCTGAGCGTGGTGAGCGATCGCCTCCGCGTGCTCGACGCCTGCCAGAGCACGCCGCCGACGGTGATCCTCGGCGTGCCGGCGTTTTTCGACCGGCTCGAGCGGGGTGTGGCCGCCGGGCGAATCAGTGATCTGGCCGCCGCGGTCGGCGGCCGCGTGCGGGTGTGTGTGTCGGGCGGAGCGCCGCTGCGACAGCGGACGGCCGCCTGCTTCGCCAGCCATGGCGTGCCGCTGGTGGAAGGCTACGGCCTCGCGGAGGCGGGGCCGGTGGTGGCCCTGTCAAACCCGCGGATCAATCGACCCGGCGCCGTCGGCCTGCCGTTGCCGGGCGTCGAGGTGCGGCTCGATGAGCGACCCGAGTCGCGGGGGCAGCTGCTCGTGCGGACGCCTTGCCGGGCAGTGGCCGTGATCGAGCCGCTTGGCGACCGCGGTCGGGAAACACTCTGCGATGCCGATGCCTGGCTCGAGACCGGCGACCTGGCAACCTGCGACTCCGACGGCCAACTGCGAATCACCGGCCGGCTCTCCGACACGATCGTGCTGACGACGGGCATGAAGGTGCCGCCAGCTGAGATCGAACGGACGCTGGCTGAAGACGAAGCGGTGGCGCAGGTGTGTGTGCTGGGCGAGGGATGCCCTTGGCCCGTGGCGGTGATCGTGCCGGAGCCGGCTGTGATCCGCGCCGCGATCAAACGGATGGGCGTGCGGGTGTTGAGCAAGCGGGCGGCACTGGCCCACCCGCGGGTGCTCGCCTGGCTGGCCCGGCGGCTGGCCCGCTGTCAGGCGTCGTTGCCACGAGCGTGGCGGGTGCGGCGGGCCGTGCTCATCGGCCGCCCCTTCGATGCGGCGCACGGCGAAGCGACTCCATCGCTCAAGCTCAAGCGGCTGGCGATCGCCGATCACTTTGCCTGGGTGACGGACGCAGCGAGGCGATCGACCGACGCCGATATTGTGCCGCCGACAGGGATGGCCGTCATCCCGATCGGGAGCGACCGCCGGCCCCCCCCGCCGGGAAGCGGCCGGCCTTGGCTGCCAACGCTGCTCTGGCGTGGCCGGGGCGACGATGGCCTGGCCACCGCGGCGGGGCGGACCATCACGCCACCACGTGAGGCGGTGGCCGCCGTGCTCGAGCGGTCGATGCAGACGATCACCGCGCTGCGGGAGGCAGGTGCGCTCTACGATCCGCTGCCAACTGCCGACGGCCGCCGCGCTCCTGTCAGCGATCCGCCGCCGCTCCCGACCGGGCTTTTTTCTCAGGCGGCCGAAGCGGCCCTCGGTGAGGCGGGCCTGTGGGGGCTGGCCGTGCCGGAGGCGTTTGGCGGCACCGGCTGCACGATGCAGGAGCTGGCAACGAGCATCACCACGATCGCGGCGGTCGCGCCAACCGCCGCCGGCATGCTCTCGGTGCATTCGTCGATCGGCGCCGTGACGGCGTTGGCGGCCTTTGGCTCACCCGAGCAGCAGGCCCGCCATCTGCCGGGGCTGGCCCGCGGCACGCCGCTCTCGATCTTCGGCGGCACCGAGCCCGATGCAGGATGCGATCTGGGAGCGGCGGCCGCGCGGCTGGAAACGCTCGACGGCCGCACCGTGCTCAGCGGCACGAAGATGTTTATCACCGGGGCCACCTACGGCCGGCTCGTGAAGGTGCTGGCCAAGCGGGATGGTGAGGCCTGCGTCGTGCTCGTGCGACTTCCCGAGCGGGACACCGCCAGCTTTCGTCTCGTCGGCTACCCACTCCATCCGCTCAAGCACGCCCACAACAACGCGCTCGAGTTTGATCGCTTTCCGATCGACGAGCGGGATCTTCTGGCGCCACCCAATCCCACGAAGTCCAATGCCATGAAGATCGTCTGGCATGGGCTCAACCGTGGTCGTGTGACGCTGGCTGCACAGGCGGCCGGTACGCTGCGGATCCTGCTCGAGCAGGCGGCCGAGTATGCGATGCGGCGGCAGACCTGGGGCGTGCCGATCGGCTCACGGGAATTGGTACAGGGGCGGCTCGGCCGGATCGCAGCCTCGGTGCTCGCCTGCGAGAGCCTCGCCGCCTGGGCCGCGGCCGCCATCGATGCCGGCCAGAGCGGTGAACTCGAAGCGATCGCCGCCAAGGTCATCGCGAGTGAATGCGTGCGTGCCGGCGCGATCGATGCGCTCGGTGTGCATGGTGGCCGCGCGTTTCTCGTCGGGCATCCGCTCGGCGATTCCTTCCACGACCACTTTGCCGCGACGATCTACGAAGGAGAGAGCGACCTGCTCGGCCTGGCGCTCTTCAAGGGGCTTGCCAAGCATCATCCCGCGATCAATGAAGCAGCACGCCGCAGTGCAGCTCAATGGCTGGCGTGGCGTGTCGGGCGACTCGCCACGGCCGCCTCCCCCGATGGCCGAACGATTCTCGATCGCACCTTGCGGCAGCATGCCCGCGATGCTCGTCGGCTCCTCGGCACCGCGGCGGCGCGGATCGATCGCGACCTGCGGAGGCACGGCCGGCGGCTGGCCGATCGGCAGCTGCTCGTGGGTCGCCACGCGGCTACGGTCCGCGACCTGGTGAGCGTGTTGGCGGTCGCCCACCGTGGCGACATGCTCGGCGATCCTCGGTCACTGCTGGCCGCTGATTGCTGGTGCCGCCTGGCCCTGGCCCGGACGGCCGGGCAGCCCCCGGGGGAAGCCACTGATACGCAGCTAGCGGCCCTCGGCCGGGCTACGCTGCCAGGTGCGTAACGTAGGCTAATTTGCCATGGCTCCGGGGGCGCGGTTTCGTCACGATACGCTCGCGAAACCCCCATGGCACACGCTGCGCACCATCACGGTCATCACGCCGCCAAGAAGGGCCCCTGGGCTCGTCTGATGGCGATCCTGCGGCTGGAGCGCCGCGATGTGTACATGATTCTTGCCTTTGCGCTCGGCACGGGCCTGCTCTCGATTGCTACACCGGCGGCCATCGAGGCGCTGGTCAACGTCGTGGCCTTCGGCGTGCTGCTGTGGCCGGTGATCGTGCTGGCGCTGGTGATGCTCGCCTTCCTGCTCTTTGCCGCGCTGCTCCGCGCCATGCAGGTGCTGGTGGTCGAATACCTGCAGCGACGCATCTTCGCCCGCACCGCCCACGACTTCGCCGTCCGGTTTGCCAAGGCGGAGATCGAGTCGTTCGATGGCCGCAACCCGACCGACATCGTGAATCGGTTTTTCGAAGTGGCCTCGGAGCAGAGGGCCCTCGCCACGCTGTTGGTGGAGGGCACGAGTGTCGTGATGATCACGATCGTCGGCATGGCCGTGCTCTCCTTCTATCATCCCTATCTGCTCACCTTCGCGCTGGTGCTCGTCGGGCTGATCGTGTTTCTGCTCGGTGTGCTCGGGCTTGGTGGCGTGCGGACGGCGATCACGGAGAGCTATGCGAAGTTTGACGTGGCGGGTTGGCTCGAGGAGATCGCCAAGTGCCCCCACACGTTTCGGTTTGGTCGCGGTGGCAGCGTGGCGATCGACCGTGCCACCGAACTCACGAGCCACTACATCGACTGCCGGCGGCAGCATTTTCGCGTGGTCTGGCGGCAGACAGTTTTCGCGCTGGTGTTGGAGGCGATCGCCAGCACCGTCCTTCTGGGGCTTGGTGGCTGGCTCGTCATCAGCCGCCAGCTCACACTCGGCCAGCTCGTGGCCGGTGAGCTGATCGTGACGCTCGTGCTCACGGCCCTTTCCAAGAGCGGCAAATACCTCGAGATCTTCTACGACTTACAGGCATCGCTGGACAAGCTGGGTGTGATTGATGAACTGCCTTTGGAGCCGGCCGGAGGCGAGCGGCTCCCCGATCGCGATGAGCCGATGCAGGTGACGGCCGAGATCCACCATGATCAGCGAGTGAAGCGGCTCGAGGCCCGGCCCGGGCAGCGGATCGCGATTACAGGCAAGTCGGGCTGTGGCAAAACGTTTTTGCTCGAAACGCTCGCCCTCCTGCGAGTGCCCCATGAGGGGCTCCTCGAGTTTGATGGCATCGATGCGCGTTCGCTGAACCGGGCTACGGCCCGGCTCCGGATCGCGCTGGTCGGGCATACCGAGACCTTCGCCGGCACGGTTGCCGAGAATATCCGCGTGGGCCGCACCGAGCTCTCTGCCGCCGACATCCGCGAGGCCCTGCAGATGGTCGGGCTGCATGACCGAGTGGCCCGGCTGCCGCAGGGCGTGAGCACGATGCTTAGCTCCGACGGCCTGCCCCTGTCGACCAATGAAATTCTTCGCCTCACAATCGCCCGCGCGATCGCCGGCAAGCCGCGCTTGCTCCTGATCGACGGCATGCTCGACGGCCTCGATATGCATGATTGCCCAGAACTCATCACATCGCTCTTTGTCCGCGATAATCCCTGGACGCTCGTCGTCGTCACGGCCCGTGACACGATTACCAATTCCTGCGACGCTACCGTGGACTGGTCATGAGTGATTCCCCATCCCACGATACCCTGATGAAAAGTGTGGCCACGCCGCGGATGGTGCGGTGGCTGGGTCGCTTCCTTTTCCTGCTTTTCCTCGCCACCCCATTTCTGCTGGCCTTCGTGCCTTGGCAGCAGACCGTGATGGGCCGGGGCACGGTCGTCGCATATTCCCCAGTTGAACGAATGCAGGTGATCACGGCGCGGGTTTCGGGCCAGGTGCGGACCTGGCACGTGGTCGAGGGAAGTCGCGTGAAGTTGAACGATCCGCTGGTCGATATCGAAGACAACGATCCTGAGCTTGCGGCAAGGCTTGAGGCGCAACGGCAGTTTCTGGCCGACCGCCTGGTGGCCTCGCGCCAGGAGGTTGAAGAACAGACGGCTGCCGCCAAGGCCCAGGAGGCGGCCCGTGAGGCGGCGGTCGAGGCGGCAAAGGCGAATCGAGATGCAGCGAAGAAGGCCATCGAAGTCGCGGAACAGGTTCGGGCCAACGCGGCGTTTGCCCAGTCGTTCGAACGCAGCCGCTCCGAGATGTTTGAGGATCTGTTTACGAACCCGACCTTCGGCGGCCTTGAGAGCAAGATCAACCGCGACGAGGCCCAGATGCGGGCCGACCGGGCCAGCACCGACACCGAGAAGGCAATCGCCGAAATCCAGCGGGCCCAGGCCGCGCTCCTCACGCAGGAGTCGCTTGTGCTGCAGGCCGACGCGGCCGGCATGTCGGCCATCGCCGTGGCCCGCAGCAACCTGCGGAAGAGTGAGCAAAACCTGTTCACGATCCAGCGTGAACTCCAGCAGATCGACAACCAGATCGAACGCTTCAAGGCCCGGCTGGTGGTGGCTCCCTGCGATGGCGTCGTCTATCGCGTGGCGGCCAACGTCAGCCAGGGCGGGCAGTATGTGAAGGAAGGCGACGAACTGTGCACCATTGTGCCCGATACCAGCGACCGCGTCGTCGAGCTCTTTCTCGACGGCATCGATGCGCCGCTGGTGCTCGGGTTCGCGGAACGGACCGGGCAGATGCCGGATGTGCGGCTGCAGTTCGAGGGCTGGCCGGCGATTCAGTTTGCGGCCTTTCCCGAATTGTCGATCGGCACCTTCGGCGGCAAGGTGCGGCAGGTCGACCCCGCCGGCGGGGCAACGGGCAAGTTTCGGGTGCTCGTGCAGCCCGAAGCAATGTGGCCGGGCGAGGTCTGGCCCGATCAGGAGTTTTTGCGGCAGGGCAATCAGGCCGTGGGCTGGGTGTTTTTGAATCGTGTCTCGCTGGGCTTCGAACTGTGGCGGCGGCTCAATGGCTTCCCGCCGGAAATGTCGCCGATCAAGAAGGGCCCCGAAGCCCCGAAGCCACCGAAGATCAAGGTGAAGTAAGGGTTGCGGCTT
>JAQBZA010000135.1 GCA_027622795.1 Planctomycetota bacterium
AGTTTCTGGCGGCCGCACCCACCGCTCTGGCCGTTGCCGGACTGGCCGGCCCGACGAGCGCTGTTGAGCCGGCCGCGATTCGACCGGATGACCCGACCGGTTTTCTGGGGCGGCGATCCCCCGTTTTCGCGCGGCGCTGCCTGGCTTCATCGAGTTCACCCCTGGCGACGCGGGTGGGCCTGCGGGTGCTCGAAGAGGGTGGCAATGCCTTCGACGCGGCCGTCGCCATGGCGGGCATGATGGCCGTCCTCGAGCCGATGATGAGCGGGCTTGGCGGCGATACGATGATCCTGGCCTGGTCGGCGAAGGACAGGAAAGTGGTTGGGCTCAACGGCAGCGGGGTGGCGCCGTCGGGAGCCAACCTCGATCGCGTTGCCAACCGCGCGATGATGCCGGAGACGGGGGCGGTGTCGGTGACCATACCCGGGGCGGTGGACGGATGGTGCCAGCTGCTTGAACGGTTTGGGAGCCGCTCGCTTGCCAGCCTCTGGGAGCCGGCCGTCGCGGCTGCGCGGGAAGGTTATCCGGTGGGGGAATCGATCGCCGGGATGTGGGCGTTGGCCGCCCCACGGTTGCCAACCTACGCCACGCCGCCTCTTTTAAAACTGCTGCTGCCCGGCGGCAAGCCACCGGCACCGGGCCAACTTGTTCGGTTCCCGCAACTGGCCGACACACTCGAGCAGGTGGCCAAGGGGGGCCGCGAGGCGTTTTATAGCGGACCGCGATCGCCGATACGGTGTCGGCGGGAGGCACGGCGATGACGCTCGCCGACCTTGCCAAGCAGAAAGCGGCGTGGGTGGAGCCGCTTTCGGTCGGCTACCGCGGCCGCGACGTGCTCGGGCTGCCTCCCAACTCCCAGAGCGTGGTCGCCCTGATCGCGCTGGGCATTCTCGAGGGCTACGACCTCGCCGGCATGGGCGATGCCGATCGGCTCCACCATGAGATCGAGGCGGTGCGACTGGGGTTTGAGTTTGCCATCAACGAGGTGGGAGAACCGACCGAGCCGATGATGCAACGCATCCGTCGGGCGATCTCGAAAGAGGGGCTGGCCGCCTCGCGGCAGCGGATCACCGACCGGGCGACGGCAGTGGTGCATCCGCAGGGAGGCAACACCGCCGACACCACCTACATCTGCACGATCGATCCCGAGGGCAATGCGGTGTCGCTGATGTCGAGCATCTGCGGGGCGTTTGGGTCGGGCCTGCTGGCCGGCGAGACCGGCGTGATCCTCAACAATCGTGCCAGCCAGTTTTCCACGCGGCGGGGCCACCCCAACGCGCTCGCGGCCGGGCATCGGCCGCGGCATACGATCCTCCCCGGCATGGTGCTGCGGGATGGCGTGCCGGAGTTTCTGCTCGGCTGCATCGGGCTCAACAACCATCCGCAGGGGCAGGTGCAGACACTCGTCAACGTGCTCGATCTCGGCATGAATCCCCAGCAGGCCTGCGATGCGGCCCGGTTTCGGGTGGTGATGACCACCGACGAGGTCGAGCTTGATCCCGCTTTCCCGGAGCAGATTGGTGCGGAACTCGTCGCCCGGGGCCATCGGCTTGGCGATCCGTTTGCCTTCAAGGGTGCCGCCCAGATGGTGCGGATCCATCGGGGCGAGGCCGGCATCGGCCCGTGCCTGGAATCGGGCGTGGATCACCGGCTCGATGGCGTGGCCCTCGGCTGGTGAATGCGGAGCGGGGCCGCGCTTCGAAGTCGTCTGGATTTGAGGGATCGCCGATGACCGGGCTATGCTTCGCGATATGAACGATCCAGCCAGCCGCCTCCAGCCCGTCGACTCGCTCACCATCGACGTCATCACCGACGACGTCAGCGATGCGTATGTGAGCAAAACCATTTTTGCCGTCTCCGAGTTTGCCAATGTGGTGAAGGGTGGGGCGAAGGTGATTGCGGGGGAAACGCTGCTGCTGGGCAATCTCGGCCTCGGCCTTCGGCTCACGGTCACCTACGGCGGCCGGACGCGTCGTTTTCTGTTCGATACCGGCCCCGAGGGCGGCGTGTTTCTGCGGAACTGCCGCAATCTCGGCATCTGCCTCGGCGACATCGAATACATCACCGTCACGCATGGCCACTGGGATCACATGGGAGCCCTGCTCGATGCGATCAGGGCGATCAAGCAGGCCAGCAGCGATGTCACGGTGCTCGTCAATCCCGACATGTTCAATCCGCGGGCCGTGCGGATGCCCGATGGCCGAATCGTGCCGGTGGCGATCGTGCCGGGGGTGGCGGAGATCGAAGCCGCCGGAGCGGAGGTGATCAACGATCTCGGGCCGCAACTGCTCTTCGACGACCATGTCTACTACAGCGGTGAGATTCCCCGCGTGACGCCCTTCGAGAAGGGCCGGCAGGATCATCTCTGCAAGAAGTCTCCTACCGGCCCATGGGAGCCCGACCCGCTCCTGATGGATGAGCGGATGCTGGTAATTCACGTTCGCGGGCTCGGGATGGTGGTGTTTAGCGCCTGCTCGCACGCTGGCATCGTCAACGTCTGCCTCGAGACGAGGCGGCTCTTCCCTGACACGCCGATCTACTGTGCGATGGGGGGGCTCCATCTCGGAGGCGTGATGGAGAAGATCATTCCGCAGACGGTGGAAGGGCTGCGGCCGTTTGGCATCAAGCAGCTGATCGTCGGTCACTGCACCGGCTGGCGGGCCTTGCATGCGCTGGCCAACGCCTATGGCGACGTGGTGAGCCAGTCGGCGATCGGCACGACCTACACGCTGTCTGAAGAGTCGGTGAAGGTCGCGCCGCAGTGAGCACCACGGTCGCGGGAGGATCGCCGCCCAGGAGCGAGTCGCGGATCCTCGTCACCATCATCACCGGTTTTCTTGGCAGCGGGAAAACGACGCTGCTCAACCATATCCTGACCGCGCCGCATGCCCGCCGGATCGCGGTGCTGATCAATGAGTTTGGCGACGTCGATATCGACGGCAGCCTCGTGGTTTCGGCCGACCGCGACATGCTGGAGCTGAGCAATGGCTGCATCTGCTGCTCGATGAACGACGGGCTGATCGCGGCGCTGGAGCGGCTGCTCGCGCGGGAGGTGTCATTCGACTCGATCGTGATCGAGACAACGGGCATCGCGGATCCGGTGCCGGTGGCCGCCACCTTCGTGCGTCCGGAGTTTGCGACGCGCATGCGGGTCGATGCGATCCTTGCCGTTGCCGACGCGGAGCACTTTGCCCTGGAGCGGTTTGAGGATCCTGCGGCCCGCAATCAGATCCGGTATGCCGATGTCGTGCTGCTCAACAAGGCTGATCTCGTCGATGCCGCGCGGCTTGGCGCGGTGGAAGCGATGATTCGTGAGCTGAATCCGGCTGCGAGAATTCTGCCGACGGAGCGGTCGCGGGTCGCCATCCCATTGGTGCTCGGGATCGGTGGCACGCACGCCGCGGAGGTCGAGGATGGCTCCGCGCCGGCTGAGCCTGGACACCGCCATGCCTTCCGGAGTATCTCGTTTTCGAGTGATGTGCCGCTTGATCCGGAGCGGTTTCAGGCGGTGCTCGAGGGGCTGCCGGAGGGGGTGTTTCGGGCCAAGGGCTTTCTGCAGCTTGCCGGTGTGGAGCCGCTGCACATCTTTCACCTGGTGGGCCGCCGCTTCACGCTCGAGGAGGCGGCCGATGCCGACCGTCGCACCCGGTTGGTGTTCATCGGCACCGACTTCGACCGCGACGCGCTCCTGGGCCAGTTGCGGGGCTGCGAGGAACCTCGGTCGGTCATTCCAGCGGTCGGATCCGGGCGGCAAGCCAGAGGCTCGTGATCGTCGCGGCTGCGGCAAGAATGCCGACTGTGCCGAAATTCCTCAGCGGCTCGCCCGCGCCCCCGGCGACGATCATCCCGCCGAGTGTGGCTCCCACGCCGCTGGCGACATGCTGCACCGCCGAGTTGGCCGACATGTAGCTGCCGCGGCGCCGCGGCTCGATGCTCGACATGATCAACGACATCGCCGTCACCATCCGGTCCGAGTTGGTCGCCATCAACAGGGCGGTCACCGGAGCCGCGATAGCGATCCCCACCGCAGGCAGATGCGTGAGCACCAGCATCATCGCGGCCGACAGGGGAACGACGCCGCGAAACACCGGCAGGGCACCAAAGCGATCGACAAGCCGGCCGGTGAGCGGCGTGCTCACGAGCGTAAGCAACCCGCCGGCGATGAATACGGCCGGGAGTTGTTGCTCGGTCACGCCCACGTTGGCCACGAAGGCGGTGCTGATGAACGGGATCACGGCAAATGCGCCCACCATGAGCAGGGCGATCAGGGCGAAGCCGCGACGATGAGCGGGAACTGTGAAGGTATCGACGAGCTGGGCCAGGGCGTTCCGCTGCGTGCCGTCCACATGCGTGGCCAGGGGCGGCGGTGACCACGCGGCCAGTCCGACCAGTGGCAGCCCGACCGCCGTGAGCGCGAAGAAGGGCGCCTGCCAGCCAAGCTGCGTGCCGAGCACGATGCCCAGCGGCACCCCGGCCACCGAGGCGACAGCAAACGCCAGCATCAGCATGGCCGTGGCGTGCCCCCGCCGCTCCGCCGGAAACACGTCGGCCACGATCGCCAGGGCCAGTCCGCCAAGGACGCCGCCAAAGCCGCCTGTCACGCACCGCGCGGCGAGCAGAAGCGGATATGTTGAAGCCAGCCCGCACGCCGCCGTGCCCGCAAGCAGGCCGGCGGAAAACACAAGGTAGGCCATCTTCCGCGGTACGCGATCAAGCCACGGCGCCGCCAGGAATCCGGCGACACCGGCGGCGAGCGTGTAGGCCGATACGACCCAGCTGAACGCGCGGGCGTCGATGCCGAGATCGGCCAGCAGCTGCGGCCCCAGCGGCATCACGATCATGAAATCGACGAGGCTAATGAACTCAATCGCCGCCAGCGTGAAGAGGATGAGTCAGTCGCGGCCGGCCGTGCCGGGCCCCGGGCGATCCACAGCGGGCGACTTGGCGGATGGATCGACAGGGGACGTGGCTACCACGGTGGTGCGGGCTCTCCTCGGGGCCGTCCTCTCCTTGTGGCAGCGACGACGGCTGCACTATACCTGAGCCTACTGGGGCCTCCGCGCGAGTCGGCCAAGGCTCCGGCATCCCGCGGAAATCTTTTCCATGCTGCATGACCTGCTGCGCCGGCCGCTCGAGACAGACCCAGATCGCCCGATTCTCGAGTGCGACGGCGTGTGGGCCACCGCCGCGGAGCTTGACCGACTGGCAGCGCGGCTGGCCTCGGGCCTGGCGGCCATGGGGCTCGAGGAAGGGGATCGTGTGGCGTTCCTGCTGCCGAACGGCCTCGAGGCGGTCGTCTGCTATCTCGCCTGCTTCCGGATGCAGCTGGTCATCGTGCCGCTTGATTACCAATATCACCCGCTGCAGATCGGCTACGCGCTCGGCCACAGCGGCGCCGCGATCCTCATCGTGAGTCACGAACGCATACCCGGCCTTGATGAGACCCGCGTGCTCAGGGCGGTGCCTCGGGTGGTCGTTGTCGGAGGTGGCCCCACCAGCGGTAATCGTCGTCCGTTTGAATCACTGCTCGGGGCCGAACGCGTACTGCCGTCTGCGGCTCCGCATGACGACGCGCCGGCGGTGATGATCTACACCTCGGGGACAACATCGCGTCCGAAGGGTGTCGTGCTTTCCCATGGCGCCCTCTCCACTGGCGTCCGCAAATACCTGGCGCGGGTCACGCTCACCGCGGACGACGTCGCGCTGATCGCGACATCCATCTCGCGGCCGCTCGCGCTCCGTTGCCAGCTGCTGCCCACGCTCGCGGTCGGAGGGCGGGTGAGCGTGCTGAACAAGTTCAGCGTGGAAAATTTCGTTGCCGCCCTGCGCCGGCCTCCCGCCAAGACGTTTCTCACGCTCACGCCCGCCGGCCTCGGGCTTTTGATGGCGAGCCCCGACTTTCAAGGCTGCGACTTCAGCCACCTCCGTCTCTGCCTGGCCGGTGGCGACCGTGTGCCCACCAGGCTCCTTGAATCGTTTGAGCGGCTGACCGGCGTGGCTGTCACCGAACAGTGCGGCTCCACGGAGACGGGCCCGTATGCGATGAACCCTCCCTTCGGCCGCAAGAAGCCGGGATCTGTCGGCCCTCCGGTGCATGGCGTGCATGTGGCGGTGGTGGACGAGCACGGCGCCGACGTGCCGACTGGCGCCGTCGGGGATGTCCGCGTCAGCGGACCAGGGATCATGGACGGCTACTGGAACGAATCGGCGATGACCCGGAAGACCCTGCAGAAGGGCTGGGTGTTGACGGGGGATCTTGGCCGCTACGACGAGGACGGTTACCTCTGGTTCGTGGGCCGGAGAAAGGACGTGATCGTCCGCGGTGGCAACAAGGTCGCGCCGCTTGAAGTGGAGGCGGCACTGTCCGAGCACCCGGCTGTCCGCGAAGCGTGTGTGATCGGTGTGCCTGACCCCGTCTCCGGTGAGGTTCCCCACGCCTACTGCATCCTGCAGCCAGACGCCGCGGCCCACCCGGAGGATCTGCGGAGTTTCGTCGCGGGCCGGCTGGCGGAGTTCATGGTTCCCGCCGAGGTCCACGTCATCTCTGCGATGCCATACAAGGGGCCGGGCAAGATCGACCGCGAACTGCTCCGGATGCGGGCCATCGCCGCCGCCCTGATCGAGCAGGTCCCCTTTTTTAAGAATGCCACTAGCGACTTTCTGCGCGACGTCATCCCCCGCCTGGATGCGCGTCAATTCGTGCCGGGTGAAATCGTGGTGTACGAGGGGGACGTGGGAGACGAAATGTATTTCCTCACGAAAGGACAGGTGGAGGTGGTGCGTGGAGAACCCGCAAAGCGGCTCACGATCCTGCGGGAGGGATCGTTTTTCGGGGAACTGGCCATCCTCAAGGACGCTCCCCGGGCGGCCACGATCCGCACGTTGACCGATGTCGAGGTCTACGCCCTCAGGCGGGATGAGGTTTTGCAACTCGCCCAGATCCACGCCGACTTTCATCAGTATCTGCAGGCCGCCGCCCTGGCGTATGAGATCGCCGACGAAGCGGCGTAGGCGAAGACTCCCGGAGCGGCCAAAGAAAGGGCGGCGGGGAACGTGCGTCCCCCGCCGCCGCACACGCACAATCGACTGCCTGTCAGCGACTACTTGCTGCAGCAGGAACCACTGCAGCCGGAGCCGCAGCAGTCCTCTCGCTCGCCTGTGGCGCCAACAGTCGGGCACTCGTCGACGCAGCATTCGCACAGGCACGCTGCACACTCGCAGGTACCCGTCTCGCAGCACCCGCAGCAGTCACAGATGGGGCAGCCAAACTTTTGGCCGCCCTCGATTGTGGCGACGAAGGGCACGAGGCCCAGCGTCGCCCAGAGAATGAAACTGTTCATTGAAAAACCTCTTTGCATGATGAAGAAACTGAATCGATCACGCCACGTCACGACGTGTGAACGTGGGAAAGCCAGGGGGCGATCGATTCAATTCCGCCAGACACCAAAGAGGATCCGCACTGGGCGGATCGGTATGGCGAGCGAAAGCGCCTCATATTCACGGCTGGGGCCGGGGAAAGGGGACGCAGCTCTTTTCCCTCCGCAGAAAAGGCCGCAGGAAAGAGCTGCGTCCCCTTTCCTTTCGTCTTGTGGTGGAGGATTTTGCAACAGCGCGAGCGGCTGATCCTGTCGGGCATCGAGCTGGCAGGTGCAGGGCTGGCTATCAGTTTCAGCCTCGGTCGCGAGAAGGCCAGAGCGATACGCGCACAGCGGACAGCCGCCTGGGC
>JAQBZA010000136.1 GCA_027622795.1 Planctomycetota bacterium
GCGATAGCGACTCATGCGGCTTTTCCGCTGGGGCTCACGCCGGAGAGTTCCACCGCCCGCGGGGCCGCTGACACCGATGCCCGCGCAGCCAAAAGCTGCGTTGATGCGGCCAGTGTTGCCAGCACCTCTTCAAAGCGACCGCTGGCCGTGAGTGTGGCGAGGTTCTGGTTGAGCGATTTTTCCAGCGTCGTGAGATCGCGGGTGGCATTCACCACGCTGGCGAGCAATTCCGTCTGGCCGGCCATTTTCGCCTGCTGCATCTCCATCGCCCGCATCGCCGACGCCAGTGATTCAGCCGCCGCCGCCCAGCGGTCTTCGTGCTCGGCCACGAGCCCGGCCTGCGCGGAAGCCAACGAATCCGTCCAGGCCGCGAGCACTGACTGAATCGATTTCTCGAGAGACACCCGCAGCGCATCGCCGGCATGGTCGATCACGCCAATGAGTGATGCGTTGTCTGAAGTGGGCACCGACTGAAACCGTCCAGCCAATGTTTCCCAGGCCACCACATCCACCTCAGCAAGCAATACCTGCTCCGACCGGTCAACCAAAAACTGTACGAACATCAACACCATCGACAGGCCAAGGGCTGTGGCTGTGGTATCAAACGCTGTGCCCAGCCCAGCCACAACTCCGGAGATGTTCTCCAACTGTGTTGGGGAGAGGTTCGCGATGGCCACTGTGATGCCGATCACCGTACCAAGAAAGCCCATGATCGGAATTGCCCAGACGATGAACCGGACGAGTCCATAACTCCGAGCAGCGCGGGCGGCATCGACGTCAGAGAGATACTTCAGATGATCCTCGAGCCCGTCAGAGGTACCCGTGCGGGCGACAAAGTCGAGGGCTTCACGCAGTCGACGAACCACAAACGCGTTCCCACCTTTTTGATCTTCTTCCGGGAGTGCAGTGAGCAACGCCGAAGCATCCGCCGGATCCTGCCCGCCAGGGGGAATCGGCTCAAGCTGCTCGACGGCAACGCCCCGCCGCTGCCAGGAAACGTCCAGCCACTTGCCCGCCAGAGCGGCCATCCCGATGAAGAACATCCCGACTTCGACGTACTCGATCCAATTACCGGCGAGATAGCGGACGATCACCGGATCAGCAATGACCTCATCATGGATCAGCTTGAAGAAGCCACAGGCGACTGCCATGCCCCACAGGAGCGGCGAGCGGATCAAGGAGGTTGCAAAGGTATTGATTCTCGACATGGCAGGGCTCCCCGACGGAATGACCAGATTTCGTCCCGATGCTCATCGTCGGAACACATGGTGGAATCGGCTCTTCTTGCCTGATTGGTTGAATCGAAACAATCGACCTGGTTGCTGCGAGTGTCCAGATCGCCTTGAATCTCACCGTGGAGTTCCACCTTGAGGCCGCCGAGGAAATCTGGGTAAACCTGGAGGCCGGTAGCTGTCCGGTCTTGCCGGCGGGGGTCAATGCTGTTTACTGTCTGCTCCACCATGTGGCCCGCAGACTCACAAGACGGATGGACGAAACGGGTGATTCGACTCACCGCCATGTCCCTTGCCGCATGCGCCGGCCTGGCAACGCTGGCCGAACCACCCAGTTCTCCCCCGACGGAGCCGACTGCTGCCGAGCGGATGTGGGTGGCAACCTTTCCGCTTGATGAATGCCGGCATGCCTTGCTGATTGTCGACCCGATTCTGCAGCACGTGGCGATCTATCACGTCGATACGGCCACCGGCACGCTGACACTCAAGAGTTCCCGGGACATCGCTGGAGACCTTCGGCTGGGAGACTTCAATGCCCAGGATCCAAAGCCGGCAACCCTGCGGAAAATGCTGGAAATGAGTCCTCCGGCAGCCCTTTCACCGCCACCGCGGTGAGCCCAACCACGTGGACCCTGCGGGTTGTGCCCAGCGGGGGCCGGTTGCGTAGAATATTGAGGATTACTCGTCGAATAGATGAGGGGATCTTGCTTCTACGACAGGGCATTGCCATGGCTGGACGCTTTCTATCACTCGAAGAAGCGGCCCAAAAGTTGGGCCTCTCGGTGGATGACGTGCATCGTCTCGTCGACCGCAAGCAGGTGTACCCGATTCGGGACGGTGGCGGCCTCAAGTTCAAGGCCGACGACCTTGAACAGTATCTTCGTGACCAGCAGGAGGCAGCCGGCACACATGACGATCTTTCAGCCCAGCCCGCGGAGACAGAACGATCCAATGTCGCTCCGCTGGAGCTCGACGTTGCCGCCGATGATTCATTGACTCTTGACGTTGAAGCGATGATCGAACTCGAACCGGCTTCTGCGGTTGAGGTTGAAGCGGCAGCCGTCGAAGAGCCGCTCTCGGCGATCGACGTGGTCAACGTCCCCGTGGAAGTGATGACATCCGAACATACGAGCAACGTCGAACTGATGCTCGATCTTGACGGCACCAGCCCATCAGCGGTGGACGCAACACCGGCACCGAGGCCGGTCGCCAATTCGCCGACCTCCCCGGCCGACTCAGTGGTCATGCTCGAACCTGACGATGCGGGTTCTGACGCACTGGTGCTTGCTGAGGGCTCACACGGTGATCACGTCTTGGACGCCGGCTCGGGTCGGATCTCACTCGACCGGGATGACTTGGAATTGGATTCGATCATCGCTGCCTCGGCCGCCTCCCTGGTCGCAGCCGACGCATCTCCCGACGACGGAACCCTTGCGATCGACCTTGGTGAGCCAATCCTAGGTGGTCCATCCGGAAGCAAGTCTCATCAAGAGGCATCCAGCGGACTGGTGATTGGCTCCGATCTTGATCTCGGTATCGGTTCGAATGGGCCGAGTGGCAGGGTTGGCTCTGCGCTTTCTGACGTCCTCGACAGTGGTGTGCTGATCGAAGAGAAGGCAGTCGAACTTGAGGGCATCCAGACCTGGGATGAGGTCGACCTCGGCATTGAGGATGATGACGAGGGGAGTCTCTCCATCGGTGGTGAGCAAGGCAGCGACGACCTCGGTGGCAGCCTTGGCGGTGATTTCGACAACGACCAGTTCGATCTGGGGAGCGCCGATGACAGTGGCTCGGTCATCATGCCTGGTGATGCCTCTGAAGCCTCCGACATGTTTTCAGCGGGCATGGATTCATCCGGGTTTTCCGGCCACACGTTCGGTGACGCTGCGGACCTCTCGGGATCACTTGGGATCCCGGGTGAGATGTCCATGGACGTCCGTTTCAGCACCTGGCAAATCTGTGGCCTCATCTGCTGCTCACTGATCTTGCTGATTGGAGGGCTCATCACGTTTGACCTGGTGCGGACGATCGGCACCTCACAAGCAACCGTGCTGGCAAATCCGCTGCTCGACGCTTTCGCGGAGACTTTCGGCTGGCGGTAGGGGGGAAAGGCCTGCGTCACCTCTCCGCCACTGACCGACTGCCGGTATACTTGTGGGTGCTATGGCTGCACCTCGTGACGCATCGGCGATCTCGGTTTCGATCTCCTTCCCATTCGTGGCGGCAGTCGTTGTGATCACAGGGGTTGGCTGTCGAGATGAGGGTTCTGTCCGCCGTGGCGACATTCGCTCCTACAGTATTCCTCGTATATCGTCGGCGACGGTGACCGCGTCGCGGCCGCCGATGGAGCAGCCAACAGATTCATCTTCATCGCCCCGTCTCCGATACGATCTTCCCGACGGCTGGGTCGACGAGGGCGCCAGTGGCCTGCGGTTGGCCACCCTTCGTATTGTCGATGGCGATGAACAGCAGGAAGTGACGGTCATCCCGGCCTCCGGAACGCTGGAAACCAACGTCGCCCGCTGGGTCGGCCAGCTCGATGAATCGATGGACGAGACACAGCGCCAACAGGCCGCGGTGGCGGCCATCTCCGCGGCGACGCTGATCGATATCGATGGCACTCAGGTGACCGTCGTGCTGCTCCTCGATCCGGCCGCAGCGGCCGGAGACGAGTCGGGCGAGGCGATACTTGGTGCCATGATTCCTGTCGATGACGCAACGGCGCTCTTCGTGAAACTGAAGGGTCGGGCCACTGTGGCCCGTCGTGAACAGGAAAAGTTTCGTCGCTTCGTGTCGTCGCTTCGCTGGAACTGATTCACTCGCTCCACGTCGTCCCGAGAGGACATCCCCGATGGCTACCGGCAGTTTTCCCACCGCTCCCTTCCGCACCGTGCGGTCGGAGCCAGTCAATGACGTTCACCCCGCCAGCGACATGGCGTGGCAGATGCTCAAGTCATGTGGGTCACTCAAAATCACAGTTGTCATGTTTGTGGCGGCCACGTTCTTGCTTTTTGTCGGCACACTCGCCCAAGACGAAAAAAATCTCCCTGAGGTGAAGGCCGAGTACTTCAACAGCTGGGTGGCGAAGGTGCCCTTTTCCGATTTCTTTCCGGTCACGATTTTCGGAGAGTCGTCGCTCTCGGGATGGTTTCCCTTTCCTGGTGGGGCCACGATCGGACTGATCATGCT
Organism: Planctomycetota bacterium; assembly: GCA_027622795.1. Taxonomy (GTDB): domain Bacteria; phylum Planctomycetota; class Planctomycetia; order Pirellulales; family UBA1268; genus CACORA01. Next base: position 4,422 of record JAQBZA010000136.1, read on the forward strand.
GGCGAACTTGATCGCTGCCAAGGTAACGCGATTTCATGTCACTGCCCACGGCCAGCGGCTCATGGCCGGTGTCATCATTTCACTCATCGGCACTGCTTTGACCATTGCTGTAATCTTTACCGGCCATCGTACCGACGGGCTTCAAGGCCGCCCCCCGGTCGACTACCAGACTGTTTGGCAGATGGTGCAGGCAGGCGGTCTGTTAGGATCTGCGGCACTCGCGTGGGCCGCGTTCCGCAGTCGGCAACGGATGGTGCAGACGATCCTCGCGGGGACGGCGGCCGTGGTTGCGACGGTCACAGTGCTCACCTTTGTAGGTGGCGAATCATGGAGGATGAACGACCCCGGGCTGCGGATCATGTGGCAGTTGATTCAGTCAAGCGCCGCAGCATTGGTACTTCTCACGGGGCTGATTCTGGTGTTCGGCACTCGTGGTGGCAATGTGTTGATCCATGTGGCTGTCGGCCTGCTGATGCTTGGGCAGTTTGTATTCGGTGATCGGCAGATCGAGGAGCGGATGTCACTCGTGGAGGGACAGACCACCAACGTCGCCTTTCGCACCGACGAAACAGAACTGGCAATCATCGACGCGAGCGATTCCGACAGCGATGTCGTGACGACGATCTCCGGCCGGCTCCTCAAAGCCCGGGCCGGTGGCGATCCGCTCACGATCGAGAGCCTCCCGTTCGACCTGCAGGTGGTCGAGTATTTTCCCAACTCGTCGGTGGTACGCGTCGGCCCCGTGGCCCCCAATCCCGCCACCACCGGGCTCGGGGAGAAGTGGCTGGCATCGGCACGACCGCCGGAGGGGGGCGCCTCGTCAAAGTCGAACATAGCATCGGCGTATATCCGACTTGAGGAACGGGGCACCGGTCGCGATCTTGGCACATTCCTGGTCACTCAGTTCCTCAACGATCAGGCCCAACTCTTCATGGGTGCCGGAGCCGACGAGTGCGATACGATCGACGTTGCCGCCAAGCCGTGGCGGCTGCAGTTGCGGTTTCGTCGGGAATACAAACCATATGCCGTAACGCTCGACGATGTTCGCAAACTTGATTACGCCGCGAGCGACACACCGCGTGACTATTCCTCGTATGTGACCTTCACCGACTCGATGACCAAGGCAGAACAGAAGGGCCGCATCTGGATGAACAATCCGGTTCGGTATCGCGGCGAAACGTTCTACCAAAGCCAGTATTCCCAGGTTGATCTCGGTGGCGGAAAAGTCGGCGAGATGACTGGTCTGCAGGTTGTCGAAAATGCTGGCTGGCTGATTCCCTATGTCGCCTGCGTGCTTGCCTTCTGGGGCATGCTCGTTCACTTCGGAGGCACCTTCGTGCGTTTTGCCGGGCGGCACGAACGGCAGGTTGCCGGCGGGGAAGACACTCCAACTTCTGCTGGTGCCGTGCGATCCAGAAAGCGGACCAATTCGACACCTGCCGCCACAGCCACAAGCCCGAGCCGCGGCTGGCTGCTCCCCTTGACTGCCTTGGGGCTCGTGGCCCTCTGCACGCTACCGTCAGCCCGTGTGCGAAAGCCGGCCGACAACACCGCACATTGGTCTGCAGCGGGTACACTCCCGGTAATGCACGAGGGCCGCATCAAGCCACTCGACAGCGTCGCCCGCAACACGCTGCAATTGCTGAGCAACCGCACGAGCGTGGTCATGCCAGATGACGCACCGGCCGGCAGTCCGGAGGGCCGCATTTCCGCCACGCAGTGGTTGCTGGCCCACATGGCGGCGGCCGACTGGGCCGACCATGCTCCTGTATTCCGCATCGACGCCATGGAGGTGCTCGACTTGTTCGACCTCACGCGTCGCCAAGGGCATCGCTACTCCGCCAAGGAACTGGAGCCAGGCAGGGAGGCGCTGCGGAAGCAGATCGAGGCCGCCCGCGACATCCCGCCTGAGCAGCGTACGTTCGTCCAGAAGAAATATGGCGAGATCAATCAGAAACTGATGGCGTACGACCTGATTCGATTTGCTTACGAGACGCCGCCGATGCCAGCGCCGATCGGCGAGGGGGAGGAGGCGCGGCGATCAATGCTGGAACAGATTGGTCGCATGATGCGGGGTGCCAGAATGCTCGACGCCAACCATCCGCCGGCGATGGTTCCACCGCTCGATGCGGCCTCTACCAGCGCGGAGTCACAAGGACCCGGGGCCTCATGGCAGGCTCTCTATCCCGCCGTCGTGACAGCCATCGTCGGTCGTATGCTCGATGGGCAGGAAGGTGCGCCCACGTATCGACTCAACCCAGCAGTGCTGCCACTGACCGACCTCCTGGGCGTGGTCGACGGCTCTCCCCAAGACTTCAACAGGGCCCTTGCCAGCTACACGCAGGGGATCGCCGACCTGCCTGATATCCGTACGTCCGCAGCAAAGGCCGCCTACGAGGCGTGGTTCAACAGTTTCAATCCAACTGATCTGGCCAAGTGGCTGTATGTATTGGCGACGGTGCTGTGCTTTGGGAGCTTCCTCGCCTGGCATGGGCCGCTCAATCGGTTTATCTCATGGATGCTGTTTGGCATTTTTCTCCTCCACACTTTTGCGTTGGTGTCGCGAATCTATCTCACCGGCCGGCCGCCCGTCGTGAATCTCTACTCATCAGCTGTTTTTATTGGCTGGGCCTGCGTGATCGCCGGGCTCACGCTGGAATCTCTCGAGCGGTTTGGCATCGGCAACCTCGTGGCTGCCGCCAGCGGCGCGCTCACCCTGATGGTCGCCTACGGGCTTGACTCTGGCGACACGATGCATGTCCTGCAGGCAGTGCTCGACACGCAGTTTTGGCTCTCCACGCATGTGATCACCGTCACGCTCGGCTACGGGGCCACTTTTTTGGCTGGCATGCTAGGCACCTGCGCGATCATCCATCGGATCTGGTCAGGTTGGCGGGACCCCGTCCGCTCCGACACGGCCGATCGCAACCGCCTGATTCAGGATCGCCTGTATCGCATGACCTATGGCGTCGTCTGCTTCGCTCTCTTCTTCAGCTTTATCGGCACGGTGCTTGGCGGCCTGTGGGCCGATGACAGCTGGGGCCGCTTCTGGGGCTGGGATCCGAAAGAGAACGGCGCGCTGATGATCGTTCTCTGGAACGCGGCGGCCCTTCACGCCCGCTGGGATCGCTGGATTGGCCCGCGCGGCTTCGCCCTTTTTGCAATCGGCGGCAACATCATCACAGCGTGGAGCTGGTTCGGCACGAATCAACTCGGGATCGGCCTCCACAGCTACGGCTTTACCAGCGGCGTGCTGATGCTG
>JAQBZA010000137.1 GCA_027622795.1 Planctomycetota bacterium
GTCGATAGCAGGGGAGCCGTCGCTGCGCCCTAGTGCATGCGAGGCAGATGCAGCGTCGGGGGGCACTGCGTCGGGCTTGGTCGCCCCTGCGACTCGAAAGCCCCTTGGGCGCAGCGGCGGTTATTTGAACACCGACGACCACCGACCGACACCACGAGATCGCCTCCCCCGTGCCACGTTCGCTCCGCATCCTCTGGGTAGCTCTCACGAGCCTCACGCTCCTGGCGAGCGGCTGTGCTCCGCGGCAGCCCTTTTATTTCTTCGAGGATGGCGACCTCTCGCACTATGTGGGGGCGATCCAGAAGCTCGAGTATCCCGACAGCGACCAGAAGCCGCTGGAAGAGGCGGCCGGTACGGTCGAGCCGCTCACGCTCTCGAATCCCAACTTTGACCAGATCTGGGAGCTCTCGCTCGAGGAAGCGATCCGCACGGCACTCGAGAATGGCAAGGTGCTTCGCAATCTCGGCGGCCGCTTCGCCAGCTTCGGCGGGGCTCGGCCACAGACCGGCGAGCCGCCGGTATCGTTGCTCACGGCCCCGCAACTCACGCCGAGCATCTATGATCCGGCAATCGTTGAGACTGATCCGTTCCGTGGCGTGGAGAGCGCTTTGGCCCTTTTTGATGCCCAAGTCTCCAGTTCTCTCACCTGGGAACGGCTCGATCGACCACAAAACATCAGCGTCTTAGGAGGGAGAATTTTTCCTCGCGTCCTCGAGGGCGATACTGGCAACTGGCGGACCGGTGTTCAAAAACGCACCGCGACCGGTGCCACATGGGGTTTCTCGAACGAAACGATTTATGACAACAACAACTCACCGATCCGAGAGAGTGTTCCGGCCCCGACGCCAACCGATCCGCTTGCAACGCGGGTTGTCGTGCCCTCAACCTGGACGACCAACTACGACTTCACGTTCAATCAGCCGCTCCTGCAGGGTGCAGGCGTCACCTACAACCGGATCGCAGGTCCGGACTCATTCGAAAATCTGTACGGCCGACCGGTTTTCCGCGGCGTGCTCCTGGCTCGCGTTCAAGCCGATATCTCGCTCGCCGATTTCGAGGCCGGCGTCAGAAACCTCGTGAGTGACACCGAGCAGTCCTACTGGGAACTGTACTTCGCGTACCGAAACCTGGAAGCTCGGAAGGCTGGTCGCGACAGTTCGATGGAGGCCTGGCGAAAAGTGCATGCCCTCTACGTCGAGCAGTCACGCGGCGGCGAGGCCGACAAGGAGGCCCAGGCCCGCGAGCAATACTTCTTCTTCCGCAGCGAGGTGGAGCAGGCGCTTACCGACGTCTATCGCTGCGAAAACCGGCTCCGCTACATGATGGGAATCTCGGCGAGCGACGGCCGGCTGATCCGCCCCTCGGACGAGCCCACCACCGCCCGCATCAGCTTCGACTGGCAGCAGTCGCTGGTGGAGGCCCTCTCGCGTTCAGCCGAATTGCGTCGGCAGAAGTGGGTGATCAAGCAACGGGAACTGGAACTCACGGCGGCCAAAAATCTGCTGCTCCCCCGGCTCGATGCCGTCGGCCGCTGGCGTTTCATCGGTATGGGCCAAGACCTGATCAACCAAAGTTACAATCCCTACGACGCTGCGAATCTATCGGATCCGCTCTTGGGCTCCGACGCCTATTCGACCCTGTTTTCCGGCCGCTTCCAGGAGTGGCAGGCCGGGGCGCAATTCCTGATGCCACTCGGCTTTCGCCGCGAACTGGCCACGGTGCGCCACCACCAGCTGCAACTCGCCCGCGAACGGGCCCGATTGCAAGACGAAGAACTCGAAGCATCGCATGCTTTGGTCGAAGCGGTTCGCAATGTCGACACCAACTTTGCTCTCACGCAAAGCAACTTCAATCGCCGCGTGGCTGCCGAGCGGCAGGTGGAGGCGGTGCAGGCTGCCTACGACGCTGGTACGGTCACCCTTGACCAGTTGCTCGATGCCCAGCGTCGGCGAGCCGAGGCCGAGAGTTCCTACGCCAGGTCGCTGGTCGACTACAACCGCTCGATCTCCCAGTTGCATTTCCGCAAGGGCTCGCTCCTGGAATACAACGGTGTGTTCCTCGCTGAAGGACCGTGGCCGGGCAAGGCCTACTTCGATGCCCATCGGCGGGCCCGGCAACGAGACGCCAGCATCTACCTCGACTACCGGCATTCGCGACCGGGTGTTTTCAGCCGCGGCCCGATCACGCAGGACTTTTCCGCGGTGGGAGCCGATGCCTCTGCGTTCCAGTTGCCTCCTCGGGATCCCGCCACGCGGGAGGAACCACTGCTCACACTCCCGCCGACCACTGGAGGAGCCCTCCCTGAGCCGGAGCCGGAATTGATCCCTGCACCAGCCCAGTAAGGTCACGGTACGGCGAGCATCCGCTCGAGGGCCACGACCGACCATGTGGCCGTCTCGTCATCAACGCGGATCACATTTACCGGCTTGCCGGTCTCAAGATGCTCAAGACTCCAGCAGAGATGGGCGAGGTCGATTCGATACATCGTGGCGCACATGCAAACCACCGGGGATAAAAATCGGATCGTCTGCTCGGGATGGTTTTGCTCCAGTCGCTTGACGAGATGGAGCTCGGTGCCGATCGCCCATGAGGTACCCGGCGGTGCCTCTTCGACCTGCCGCAGGATGTAGCTCGTCGAGCCGGCGAGATCAGCCTTGTCGACCACCTCCATCGAGCATTCGGGGTGCACAAGCACCTTCACGCCCGGCAGGTTGGCCCGCATGGCGTCGACATGCTCGGGCTTGAACATCGCATGCACGCTGCAATGCCCCTGCCAGAGGATGACACGGCTCTTTTCCAGCTGCTCGCGGGAGTTGCCGCCGAGAGTGGGATCGTGCGGATTCCACACGCACATCTCGTCGAGCGGAATACCCATCTGGCGGGCCGTGTTGCGGCCGAGGTGCTGATCGGGGAAGAAGAGCACGCGGCTGGTGCGGGCAAAGGCCCAGTCGAGAACGGCGCGGGCATTACTCGACGTGCAGACGATGCCGCCATGGCGGCCGCAGAAGGCCTTCAGGCTGGCAGCCGAGTTGATGTAGGTGACCGGAGTGATGTCGGCGGTGTCGATGACGGTGCCGAGGTCGCTCCAGGCGTCTTCCACCTGCTCGATCCCGGCCATGTCGGCCATCGAGCAGCCGGCAGCCATGTCGGGGAGCACCACGGTCACCCGCCGACCGCCGCGGGCGGCCACCTTTTCCGGCCGGTTCACGAGGATGTCGGCCGTCTCGGCCATGAAGTGGACGCCGCAGAAGGCGATCGCCTCACAGCCTTCCCGCTCAGCGGCCGATTTGGAAAGCTGATAGGAATCGCCTTGCAGGTCAGCATGGGCGATCACGCCATCCTGCTGATAGTGGTGGCCGAGGATGACCAGCCGCGGCCCCATCCGCCGCCGAACCGCCTCGATCCGCTCCTCGAGCAGGGCATCGTCGAGCCCGCGGTAGGCGGGAAAGGGGCTGGCCAGGGGAAGGTCGGCGACGGCGGGCAGCATGGCGGGGCGGGCTCCGTAAGACCACCGCAGTATAGAACGGATTGGCGGCCGCTGTGCTCGCGGCAAGACACGCTATACTGCCGCCTCGTGCGGCGACCATTTCGCCGCCAGGACCAGACTGGCTGAAAGGGCTGACATGGCGAAGAAAGCGGCAAGCGAGACCAAGGCAAAGACGACGAAGAAGGCGGCCAAGGAACCGAAGGCAAAAAAGCCCGCCAAGGAAAAGCCCGCCAAGGCCGCAAAGGAGAAGGTCGCCAAGGAGCCGAAGGCCAAGAAGGCGACGAAGAAGGCCGTCCGCAAGAAGAAGGTCGCCAAGGAGGCCCGCATGAAGGCCTTCTGGGGCGTCTTCAGCCCGTCGATGAAGCGGGTCGTGATGTTTGAATACGCCGACAAGAAGGCGGCTGAAAAGAAGGCTGCGGATCTTTCGTCGTCATCCCGCTCGGCCCACTTCATCCAGCTCGTGAAGGAACCGATCACGGAGGGCTAGACCGATCACCCAAAGGATCATCGATCGGCTTTGGAAACGCGATCACTGCAAAGCACCCTGGAGTCTGCGAACAAAGACAATCCTTCCAAGTTCCATGAGCCCTTGTATTCGATGAGGGCCTCTTTGAATGGTGCCATCGATGCCACGATTGTTCTTGTCGACTCGTACATCTGTGAACGATCAGCCGCTGAGGCTTGTGGTCTCCCCGCCTCGCTCCGGCTTCACCCTCGTGGAACTCCTGGTCGTCATCGCCATCATTGGAATTCTGATCGGCCTCACGTGATGCCTGAAGTTCCCATCCCAGGGAAGCCGGTGGTCGATGCGTTTGAAGGAAACTTCGATCTCATGAAAAGCCCTTTGAACGTGACCATTGAGCGTGGGCAAGGCACGATCACCCTTGAACTTCCCTAGGCTCTGTCTGAAAACCCAGTACCGAACTTCGAGCCCACGGCAGCCTTTTCAGACAGAACCTAGAGCGCATCCATCCTATGCGTATCGCTGGCTCGGGGGCGGCAAAAGTCGCCGCTTCGCGGTCTTTCAGATTCTCGCGGGCGAGGATACGCCCAATGCTCGTCGAGCGTTCGCCGACCCCCGAGCCTACCTTTGCTGGATTGCCACATCGTCGCTACAGCTAACCTGGGTGCGGTCTAGTCATATTTTCAGTCATGAGAAACTTCTGGGCAAGCATCGTGATGGTCGTGGTGCTGGTCAGTAGCCGGCTCCCGCTGGCCTTCTCCGAGTTTCCCGACATCGCCGGCATTCCGGCCGATATCAGCGTCCCCAAGGCTGAAGACGGCATGGCTGACGGTGGCCGAAGAATCTTCGTAAAGCCAGAAAACCAGGCCGCGCAGATCGCTTATGTGCTGTTCCTTCCCAAGGGCTGGAGCCCGCTTCGACGCTGGCCGGTGTTTGTGGAGTTGCCGGGCAATGGTGGGCTCAAGGACGCCAACGGCGACCAGTGCAGTGGGCGACCCGAAGACTGCAACATGGGATACGGCCTCACCGAGGGCCGTGACTGGATCTGGGTCTGCCTTCCGTTTCTCAATCACAATGGCTCCGCGGTCGCCCTGCAGTGGTGGGGAGACGCCCCAATGCATGACCCCTCCGCAACGCTTCGCTTCTGGCGAGCGGTTCTGAACGATGTGGAGCAGCGGTTTATGGGCGACCCAAACACCGTCGTACTCGCCGGGTTCTCGCGGGGATCAATCGCCTGCAATGCGCTCGGCCTCCACGATGACGCCACGGCGGCGCTGTGGGCCGCTTTCCTGCCATGCAGTCATTACGACGGCGTCCGCTCGTGGCCATTTCCTGGAAGTGATCCCGCGTCTGCCGCACACCGATTACGTCGCCTTGGGCCCCGCCCTCAGTTCATCTGCGGTGAGGCTGACCAGACGGAATTGACCCGCGCCTACCTTCGATCGACTGCCGTTTCGGAGGAGTACCTCACCATCATGACAACCGGATTTCGTAATCACAGCGACAGATGGTCTCTCCGACCATGTACGGCCCGATTAAGAGCGCGGGCCTGGCTCAGGTCCATCCCAAAGAATGACTGAGTCTCCCTGTGGAGATCAACGTGCTCCCCACGGGCTCTGCCAGTCGCCCCAGGCGGCGAGGTAGCGGGCCAGCCCAGGGTGTTGCTCCGCTTTCGCCTCGATCCACTCCCGCGCCTCCTCGATGAGGGCGTGCTCACGCTTGATGTCGATCTCACCCGCAACTACGCGGGACCGGAGAAACACAAAGTACGTGTCGAGCACGTCGCCCCGGCAGTAGTCGTGGATCTCAGCCGCCCGCCCCGCATCCCACAGATCCTGCACCATGTGGCCGGCCACATCCATCTTGCCCGGCTTGCCGATCAGGTTGGCCGCCAACGACAGCCCCCCGTTAAACCGTGAGGCGCCGCTGTTGGTGAGCCATTCGTGGAGGTCGAAATGGTCGGCGGTGTTGTAGCGATACCGGGGCTGGTCGAAGTTACGGCGATCCTCCGCAAACCAGTCGGGCAGTTGGATCCCGTAACGAAAAGCACAGAGTTCGAGCAGCGGCATGTCGAAGCCCCGCCCGTTGAAGCTCACCAGCCGCGGTCGATTGTTTCGCCGCCAGCCCTCCCAGAACATCTTGACGATCTCATGCGGCCGCGACTGCTCCTCGTCGAGCGCCACCAGATCGAGGAGCCGATAGTCGGCCGCCACCTTCGCCACGACGAGTGAAATCGGCAACTGAAACGTATATGGAATGAAGTCTTTCCCGTTCTCGACGAGCAGCTCCTCGCGATACTTCTTCACGGCCGCCTTCGGGTCGAGCTTCTCCCCCGGGTATCGCAACCGCGCGATCAACTCGCCATCCGCCACACTCTCGATATCAAACACAAGGCAGGCAGTGTCGTGCTTGGCCATACGTCTTAAAACCGGCTCGGGGGCGGCAAAAGTCTCGTCGCGGGGCGAGGATACGCCCAACGCTCCTCGAGCGTTCGCCGACCCCCTCGCCTGCGTCTTCTCCGATGCAGAGGAGGGAACAACTAGAAACTACTGTCGTGCCAACGGGTGCTTCAGCGGCAGCCAGGCACCGTCAGCCTTGCTCGAAGCCACCGACTGCTCGATGAAATACATCCCCTCCACACCATCGTGGACATTGGGATAGACCGTGTTGGTGCGGTCGAACGGCTTGCCCGTCAGCGCCAGCTCCATGGCGTCGTAGGCGGCGCGGTAGATGTTGGCGAAGGCTTCGAAGAAGGCCTCGGGGTGGCCCGCGGGAAGTCGGCAGGCCGCCTTTCCCATCGCGTTCATGAATGGGGCGTTGGGGTCGCGGGTGTAGATCGCATGCGGATGGCCATTGCGACGCACGAACAGTTTGTTGGGCTCCTCTTGATGCCATTCAAGGCTGGCAAGTGTGCCGTCGATTTCGATGCGGACGTCGTTCTCCCGGCCGTGGCTGATCTGCGAAGCAGTGACCGTGCCGAGGGCCCCGTTTTGATAGCGGATGACGGCGTGGCCGTAGTCATCGAGAGCCCGACCGGGTTCGAACACCTTGAGATTCGCGCTGATCGTCTCCGGGAAGATGCCGGTCATGTAACGGCCGAGGTTGTAGGCATGGGTGCCGATGTCACCGAAGGCGCCGGCGGCGCCGCTCTTCTTGGGGTCGGTCCGCCAGGCGGCCTGCTTCTGCCCCTCGCTCTCGAGCCGGGTCCGCAGCCAGCCCTGGATGTACTCGGCGCGGATCGCCTGGATATCGCCGAGCTCACCGGAGAGGATCATCTCCCGCGCCTGCCGCACGAGCGGATAGCCGGTGTAGTTGTGCGTGACGGCAAACACGCCGGGAGCCTTGGCCACGATCTCGGCCAGCGCCTCCGCCTCAGCCAGTGTGAGCGTGAGCGGCTTGTCGCAGACCACATTGAAGCCCGCTTCGAGCGCTGCCTTGGCGACGGGAAAGTGCATGTGATTGGGCGTGGCGACCGAGACGAAGTCGATCCGCTCGCCGACCGGCAGCGATCGCTCCTTGGCGAACATCTCGTCGAAGGAGCCGTAGGCCCGGGCCGGATCGACGGCGTAGTCGGCGGCGCTGGCCTTCGCACGCGCTGCGTCGCTGGAAAAGGCACCAGCGACGAGTTCGGCCCGATTGTCGAGAATCGCCGCCGTCACATGCACGCGGCCGATGAACGAGCCCTGACCGCCTCCCCCCATGCCC
>JAQBZA010000138.1 GCA_027622795.1 Planctomycetota bacterium
ACCGTCATCTTGTACCAGGTCTCGTACATCTCGCGGCCGTAGATGCCTTTGATGGTGAGCATGTTGAACACGACGGTATTCCAATCGATGGCCACCTCTTCCGTGGGAATGCCGAGCATGGCGATCTTTCCGCCATGGCACATCGCCCGCAGCATGTCGCGAAACGCCGCCGGGGAGCCCGACATCTCGAGTCCCACGTCGAAGCCTTCCTTCATGCCGAGGCGTTGAATGACATCCTCGAGCGGTCCCGACCGCACGTCGTGGGCCACCGTCGCGCCCATCTTTTTCGCCAACTCGAGCCGAAACGGATTCACATCCGTAATCACCACGTGCCGGGCGCCGGCATGCCGCACCACCGCCACGGCCATCAGCCCGATCGGCCCGGCTCCGGTGATCAACACGTCCTCACCGAGCACGTCGAAGCTCAGGGCCGTGTGCACCGCGTTGCCCAGCGGATCGAAGATCGACGCGACATCTCGGTCGATATCGGGGGCGTGGTGCCAGACGTTCGTCATCGGCAGGGCGAGATACTCGGCAAAGGCGCCCGGCCGATTCACCCCCACGCCCTGCGTCGCCTTGCAGAGATGGCGGCGACCGGCAAGGCAGTTGCGACAGCGGCCGCAGACGACATGCCCTTCCCCGGAGACGATATCGCCCGGAAAGAAGTCGTGTACGTTGGAGCCGACCGCCACGATCTCGCCGACGAACTCGTGCCCGACCGTCATCGGCACGGGAATCGTCTTCTGGGCCCAGGCGTCCCAGGCGTAGATGTGCAAATCGGTGCCGCAGATCCCGGTACGATCGACTTGGATCAGCACATCATTGATGCCGATCTCCGGCACCGGCACCTCTTCCAGCCACAGCCCCGGCCGGGGCTCCCGCTTCACAAGCGCTTGCATGGTGTTCATGCCATCCATCATCCACGAGCGGTCCCGGGCCGCCAACGGCGTGCCACCTTCAAACCATGTCATAGCCCTTCGCTCCCCGGCCCGGTTCGCCCCTGATCGACATCCACAGCCTCTACCTGCTGCCTGACACGACGCATCGACGCAAGCCACCAGGCGGCCGGGCGATCCTTTGGTAGTATAAAGCCATGGTGTTGCCATATCCGCAATACAGTGATCGCGAATCGACTGCGGCCGATGCCAAGCACGTGGTCCGTATGACGCCGGAGGAACGCGCCGCCGTATACATCGGATTGGAACGCACGATGGAAGCCATCCTGGCAACCTTGCCGGCGGCGGAACGCCAACGCCGTCGCGATGCGGCTCGGCTCGTCGACCCGCGGCCGACTCCCTGGTGGAAGAACCTGCGGCGTTCCGCGTGGCCTCGAGAGGAATGGACCCGGGACGATGGAACAGCATGACCTGCCCGCCTTGGCGGACGTTGTCCTGCGTTTGGCAGACGTGTCTGAGGAACTGACCGTTCCATACGCGATCGGCGGAGCCGTGGCGGTGAGCTTCTGGGGCGTGCCCCGCACGACGCAAGACGCCGACTGCCTTGTCGCGGTCCCTGCCGTCGCCTATCAGCGGCTGGCGGATGCCTTGAATGCCCGGGGCTTCCATGTCGAGCAGCGCGAGGGTCCGCAGCCCGTGACGGTCGTTGCACTGCTCGAACAGGTGCGTCGAGACAAGTTCATGAAGCTGTCGTGCCGGGCGACGAGCGTGGAGCTTTTCGTTCCGGTCGTGCCACTGCAGCAATCGATCCTTGAGCGGGCTGTGTCAAAGATGTTTCATAGCCGAACCATCAAGGTCACGACAGCGGAGGATCTGATTCTCCTGAAGATGGCCTTCCACCGCCAGAAAGATCTTCAGGACATCAAAGGAATCCTGCACGTCCAGCAGGGGCATCTTGATGTGCCCTACCTCCGGCACTGGAGCGCCGAGATGCTCGAGCCACCCGCGGTCCGCGAACTTGATGAACTGATCGCGACCTACAGGGTAGCCGATCTGCCCGATCCACCGGCCTGAAGCCAGGGGCCCGAGTCAACTCGCTATCAATCGGCCACGGGCAAGGCCCGCGCTGAGATGGGGATCAACATCCTCGAACTCGAAGGGCCAAGAATCTATTCCGGCACGGCAGGCTGATCGAGCACGAAGGCGAGGCCGGCCAGGAGCCGAATCGGGCTACCAGCCGCCAAGGGCTTCCGCGACCGCAAGCGATGACCGGGTGGGGGCAGAAGTGCGGCGAGTGCCACCCGAGAGCATCAGCGACGCCCCGTCGCCGGGAGGACGATGCCGTCGGATTGCCGCCAACAGTTCCGCATCAATCCGCTCGACGGCGGCATCGAAGGTTTCCCCGGCCGCCGTCGAGGCATCCTCGAACCGAAACACCTCAATTTCTCGCGCTGGCTCATGACCTGTCATTCGGAGCCGATGGCCGGCTGCGACTCGTTTGGCCCGGCCGGTTCACGCCCACACCCTGCGTGGCCTTGCAGAGGTGACGCCGACCGGCGAGGGCGACAGCGGCTGCAGACGACATGCCCTTCTCTCCCCGTCCGGGTTTGCCCATGATCGCTTCCGTCACCGCGTCTCCTGCGGCGAGCGTTTTTTGGATTGCGGAAAGTGGGCAGGCGCGGGGGCAAGGGCGGGCTCTGGGAAGGATGCGGTGGAGGAATGAGGGATTGTACGGCTTATGCAGGAAATGGCTGTGAAGGGTCGATGCTCACGTTCGAGGTCATCGTGAGGAAGTCCTGTCTCGACTGCGTCTTTCCCCAGCGTGAGCACCCAATCCACGCTGCTGTTCGCGGCTGGCGTATCCGGCACCGATTTCGCGCGGCTTCGGCCGGCCGCTGGAAGAGCGCGATCCGCATGATCACGTCGACAAGATCAACTATCGGAAGCTGTATGGAAACCATGCTATCTACGCCTTTCTGGCTGATAAGCACCGGGTGCGGGAGTTTGTCCGCGAGCGCGTCGGCGATGGCTATCTGATTCCACTCCTGGGCGTTTACGATCGTCTCACCCCAGCGATCTTCGAAAGTCTTCCCGACCGCTTCATCATCAAGGCAAACCACGGGTGCAAGTGGCACCAGATTGTGACGGACAAGTCGCGGCTTGATGTGGTCGCCACGGTCCGCCGCTTCAACGGACTGCTGCGCCGGCGGTATGGGCGGGCATCCGGCGAGTACCATTACCGGCTGATTCCGCCGCGAATTGTCATCGAAGAACTCCTTGACGACGGCTTTGGGCCGCCCGTTGACTACGACTTCTTCTGCTTTCATGACGGTGACCGCTTCGACCACGGGCTCGCAGTGGTGATGCCAGATGGCAAGCGCTTTGCTCATTTTGCTGAAGACGGAAGTGTGGCCGAGGCCACCTGCTCGGCTGAAGAACTGGCTCGGGTGGCGGACCCGCCGAAGTTTGCGGAGATGCTTGACGTGGCGGAGCGGCTCTCCCGTGGCTTCGACTTCCTACGGATCGACCTCTACAACGTGGCCGGGCGGATCTACTTCGGTGAAGTAACCTGCACGCCTGCCGGGGGCACGTACCGCCCGATAAAAAATCTGGTTCGAGCGGAACGCTACGCCCGACTCTGGAAGCTCGATCGGGGGAACCCACTGCTCTACCAGTCCTATCCGGGAGCGGGCCGGGCTGCCTGATCGCATATGCAGATTTCCGTGATCATCAGCACCTTTAACTCCCCCTCCTGGCTCGATCTCGTACTCTGGGGGTACGCAGTGCAGACGGTACGGCCACTTGAGGTGATCGTCGCCGACGACGGTTCCGGTCCCGAGACCCGGTTGGTCATCGAGCAGCATCAGCAGCGGCACCGTTTCCCGGTGCGGCGTGTCTGGCACCAGCATCGCGGGTTTCGGAAGTGTCGGATTCTCAACCGAGCAATCGCGCGGGCCTCCGGTGGATATCTGGTCTTCTCGGATGGTGATTGCATCCCGCGGCGAGACTTTCTGGAGACACACCGGAGACTGGCGGCACCAGGCGCGGCCCTTTCCGGCGGCTGTGTCCGCCTCTCGGCTGAGGCGAGCAGGGCGATCACTCCCGACGACGTGTTCCACGGCCGCTGTTTGGGAGCGGGGTGGGTTGGGGAGCAAGGGAGACGGGGTCTGCTCGGCCTACTCAAGGGCGGCGCGTGTGGTCGTTGGCTCGGCCGCGCGATCGACTTCGTAACTCCCACGCGGGCCACGTTCAACGGGCATAACACTTCCGCTTGGCGGGAGGACTTGGTTCGGGTGAACGGCTTTGACGAACGGATGCAGTATGGCGGACTCGACCGTGAACTGGGTGAACGACTTGTCAACGCCGGGGTTCGCTTCCGCCAGATTCGGCACCAGGCCATCTGTCTGCACCTTGATCATCCGCGGCCCTACGAGACGGCAGAATCATGGCAACGGAATGACGCGATCCGTGCCGTCACCTGCGTTGACCGAGCCGTCTGGACGCCCCATGGCATCGTTCATGAAATGGGCCAAATGCCCACGCCACTACGGTTCGCGGCATAGCGGGGTGCGAATGGCAGTAGCCTGCAGGGTAGGTGGGGCCACTGGCACTTCGGCAAGCGGGGCGATGCCGCATCAGGTGGGCATGACCACTGCCAGAAGCGATGTGCTTGTGGAAGTGCCATTGAACGGACCAGCCTTCTCACTTCCAGTCGGCGACTGGCACGCAGCTGCAGAAGAGATTGCGGTCGCCGTGCACGTTGTCGACCCGCCCCACGGGCGGCCAATACTTCCGCCGCCGCAAGGCCGCCACCGGATACGCAGCCTGCTCACGAGTGTAGGCCCGCGTCCATGCGTCGGCCGTCACACTCTCGGCCGTGTGCGGCGCCCGCACGAGCGGATTGTCGTCTCGCGGCCACTCTCCCTGCTCGATCCGGCGGATCTCCTCGCGGATCGCGATCATCGCCTCGATGAACCGATCGAGCTCGGCGAGATCCTCGCTCTCGGTCGGCTCCACCATCAACGTGCCGGGCACGGGGAAGGAGAGCGTTGGCGCGTGGAATCCATAATCGACGAGCCGCTTCGCCACGTCCTCCGCCGAAACGCCGCTGGTCTCCTTGAGTGGCCGCAGGTCGAGAATGCACTCGTGGGCGACGCGACCCTCTGCGCCCGTGTAGAGCGTGGGGTAGTGGTCGCGGAGCCGCACGCTCACATAGTTGGCCGCCAGGATCGCCGTCTCGGTGGCCTGCCGCAGGCCTGCCGCCCCCATCATGCGGATATACATCCAGCTGATCGGCAGCACCGAGGCGTTGCCCAGCGGCGTCGCCGACACCGCCCCGACGCCTCCGGCTGTCGCCACGCCGCCGGTGGCATGCCCCGGGAGAAACGGCACGAGATCCTCGACCACGCACACCGGCCCCACGCCCGGCCCGCCACCGCCATGCGGAATGCAAAATGTCTTGTGCAGGTTGAGATGGCTCACGTCGCCACCAAACCGGCCCGGCGATGCCACGCCGACGAGCGCATTCATGTTGGCTCCGTCCACATACACGCGGCCGCCGTGGCGATGCACGATCTCGCAGAGCTGCTTCACCTGCGACTCAAACACGCCGTGGGTGCTCGGGTAGGTGATCATCACCGCTGCCAACCGATCGGTGTATTCCCGGCATTTCGCCTCCAGCTCCACGAGATCGACGTTGCCCTGTTCGTCGCAGCCGGTCACCACCACCTGCATGCCCGCCATCTGGGCGCTCGCGGGATTCGTGCCGTGGGCCGAGGCGGGGATGAGGCAGATATCGCGATGCCCCTGCCCGCGGGCCCGCTGCCAGGCGCGGATCACGAGCAGGCCTGCGTATTCCCCCTGGCTGCCGGCATTGGGCTGCAGGCTGATCCCGGCATAGCCGGTCGCTTCGCCGAGCCACTCCCGCAGCTGCCGGTCGAGGATCGCATACCCCTCCTGCTGATCGGCCGGCGCGAAGGGATGCATGTGGGCAAACTCCGGCCAGCTGATCGGAATCATCTCGCTGGTCGCATTGAGCTTCATCGTGCAGCTGCCCAGCGGGATCATCGTGCGGTCGAGGGCGAGGTCGCGATCGGCCAGCTCCCGCAGGTAACGCAGCATCTGCGTCTCGCTCCGATGCGTATGAAACACTGGATGCGTGAGGAACGGGCTCTCGCGACGCAGCAGTTCAGGCAGCAGCGATGATGCCTCCCGCTCGCATGCGGCAAACTCAGGCACCTGATGGCCGTCGATGGCGAAGGCCTCCCAGAGCCGTACCACATCGGCCGGCGTCGTCGTCTCGTCGAGCGTGATGCCGAGCGTGGCCGCGTCGATCAGCCGCAGGTTCATGCCGAGGTCGCGGGCCCGGTCAGCAAAGGTCGCCGTCTGTGGGCCCGTGTCGAGGCAGAGCGTGTCGAAGGCCTGCCGATTCCGCACCGTGATTCCGAGCCGCTCGAGGCCGGCGGCGAGCGCGGCTGTGAGATCGGCCACCCGTTGGGCGATCCGCCGCAGCCCGTCGGGCCCGTGGTAGACGGCATACATCGAGGCGATCACGGCGGGCAGCACCTGCGCGGTGCAGATATTCGAGGTCGCCTTCTCGCGGCGGATGTGCTGCTCGCGGGTCTGCAGCGCGAGCCGGTAGGCCGGCTTGCCGGCGGCGTCGATGCTCACGCCCACCAGCCTTCCCGGCAGCGACCGCTTAAACTCATCGCGGCAGGCGAGAAACGCAGCATGTGGCCCGCCACAGCCCATCGGCAGGCCAAATCGTTGCGTCGAGCCGACGACGATATCGGCCCCCCATTCCCCGGGCGGCGTAAGCAACGCCAGCGCGAGCGGATCGGTGGCCACGCAGACCACCGCAGCCTTGGCATGCGCCCGCGCGGCGAAATCCCGCCAATCGGGCACATCGCCCTCCGTGGTCGGATACTGCACGAGCACCCCGAAGCAGGCTCCCTCGTCGAGCAGGTCGCTCACGTCGCCGATCACCAGATCGATGCCGAGCGGCTCGGCCCGCGTGGCGAGCACTTCGAGGGTCTGCGGGTGGCAGCGATGATCGACCAGAAACACCGTCTCCTCTGACTTCGCCACCCTGTGGGCGAGCGTCATCGCCTCGGCGGCGGCGGTCGCCTCGTCGAGCAGTGAGGCATTGGCGATCGACATTCCGGTGAGGTCGCAGACCATCGTCTGAAAATTCACGATCGCTTCCATCCGCCCCTGGCTGATCTCGGCCTGGTAGGGCGTGTAGGCGGTGTACCAGGCCGGGTTCTCAAGAATGTTGCGCTGGATCACAGCCGGCGTGTGTGTGGCGTGATAGCCCTGCCCGATGAAGCTCTTGAGCAGATTATTTTTGGAAGCGATCGTTTTGAGTTCGTCGAGGGCCGCCGCTTCCGAGAGTGGCACGGGGAGCCGCATCGCGTCGTAGCGGGCGATGCTCGGCGGCACGATCTGCTCGATGAGCGCCGCCCGCGAGGCAGCGTTAACGACATTGAGCATGCCGGCCTCATCGGCGGGGCTGATGCCGATGTGCCGTGCGGCAAATTCACCGCAGCCGGTGGCGAGAGGGCGGGCCGATTCGGCAGCGACGTGAGGCTCTGCGACTGCCACCGATGAGGAAGGAGAAGACGAGGAAGGAGAGGCGGCCGCTGACATACGCGGGCTCCGTGCGTGAGGCGGTCGGCCCGCGGCGGGCGACGACGGAAACCCTGTTGTCCTGGTACCTGAGAGATTCGCTCCTGGGCTTCGGCCCGGGG
>JAQBZA010000139.1 GCA_027622795.1 Planctomycetota bacterium
CCCGCCGCATATCGAGGATGTTTTTCCACGCGAGGGAGCGGCCGGCGACGACATGCCGCAAAAACTCGAAGCGTTCGAAGCTGCCATCTTTCAGAAATGGGCTCTGCCGTTCCTCGAAGCAGACGGCATCAGGGCAGAGGACGACATAGCCCTCCTTGGCTAACGCGACGCCGGTATGATGCATCGGGTTGCCGGCGAGGCCGGCTGGCTCGCTCTTCCCGAGATGCCATTCGCCATTGTGCTGGTGCCAGACAGCGACCGCCGGCGCCGGATGAGTGGCATCCACACCATCGGGCACGAGCAAAAGCGCGGGCACCCGCTCTCCCGGTTCAACCGCGTAGTCGAGCGACTCGATTCGATAGCCATCGTGACGACTGCTTTCGATTCGCCGACCATCGACTTCCACCGGGTCACGAGGCTGCGCCTCGAGCGGACACGGATCCGGCCAGGGGCCGCCAAGACCGGCAAGAAGGTGGTCACGAAAGGTCGGGACACTGGAAGCCATCTCAGCGGCGGTGATGGAGGCCGTGGCATGGATACCCAAAGCGGTAGCGGTGGCCGCAACGAGATCACGACGGCTAGGAATGTGCCGGGTCATGCCGAAAGAATACCAGGCGGACAAGCACTCGCCGGGAGTGGTGGTGAGCACCACCCACAGCCTCCCAGCAATGATCAAGGAGCCTGTCTACTCGCTCCGCGGAACTTTGCCTCGTCGTTGTGGCGGGGGCGCACCCGCCAGAATCCGCGCTGTCGGATCGCTGGGGTGTTTGTCGAGGGCGAGAAAGGCGAACAGGTCGGCCAGCTGCTGGGGGGTCAGCTGCCTTTCAAGTTCTTCCGGCATCAATGAAACCTCACTGACGCGATACTCATCGATCTGGTCGCGGGGGATGGTTTCGATCTTGTTTCCCGGCATTTTCAGCACGACGCGTTGATCACTTTCCTCAACCGCCAGCCCGGTCCACACGCGTCCATCGCTGGTCACCAGCACGCAGGCCTGATAGCCAGGGCCGATCACCGCGGAGGGATCGAACACGTTCGTCAGAAGCTGTTCCCAACTGTTGCGACCGTTGCGAGTGATGTCTGGCCCGACCTCTGCACCCTCGCCGTAGATCACGTGGCACTGGGCACACACTTTTTGGAAGACGGACGCTCCCTGATGTGGATCACCAGGCGTTCCCCGCAGAAAGTCTCGCATCTGGTTGGACACCTGCTCACGATTCGGATTTCGCCCCTCCCGGATCATGCCGAACATCTCTCTCACCTGAGCCTTCAAGGCCATGTTTGGAAACGAGGCCACCCGGCGCACCTGATTGAGGTTGAGAGACTCTTGGGGAATCTGCTTGTTGGAAATCGCCGCCAGAAGAGCCTGAGCCCACTCCGGCCGTTGCGTGAGGAGTTCGATCGCCCTTGATTGCACAGTCTCCGGTAGCGTTGAGAATCGTTCCAGAACAAGACTCGCCACCTGCGATGGATCGGCGTGAGACAGTGCCCCCACGACACGTGCCTTCAAATCAGGCGACGTCTGCGGCCGATCGAGCAGCTCCCTGCAGGTGGCAAGATGACAGGGATCCCGTGAGGCAGTGAGTGCTTGGAAGGCCTGAAAGCGGCGCTCCTGCGGGGCCGACTCATCGAGTGCGACCGCTCGCCCAACGTCGACCGATTCCGGACTGACGGCCGTCGGCTGCGGCCACCGTGCCGACAACGCGAGGAGGGCCGCCTCGACTCGGAGTGGGTGATTGCTCAACTTCAACACCTCCAGCAGACTGTCTTGCAGCCTGGCCTGGAGCCGCTGCAGGTTCACCCCGACGACCTCTCCTGACTGCACCCGATCGGCAAGCATGAGTAGGCAGTCTCGTGCAGCTATCGAATGCTTTTTCGGTTGTGCGAGTGTGGTGGTGATGACCTCGGCCAAGGCATCCCAGCGCTGATGGTAGACTGCGAAATCCAGCAATCGACGAACAATCTCTGCGTGTGCGGACGGTGTGTCATTCACTCGACTGAGCAGTACTGGCAGGAGACGGTCAACCCGGCCCGGATCGTGGAGACAGGCCGCCCGGAAACTGTTCCAGACGAGATGAATCAGATGCCCATCCACATCGTCACGACTCACGATGCCAGCCAAGGCGTCGTCAAAGGACACTGTGGGGCTGTGGTGAGCCATGAGACGAGTTACAAACTGGACGCCTTGCGCTACCACCCGCACATCGGCATCTTCAAGAGCTGACATGACCCATTCGTAGGCCGGCGACTTCCGGCCACTGTGTTCGGTAAGCCGCCGCGAGAGAAGCGCTGCCCGCAGTCGAAATCCCCAGGACCGCACCCACGGATCTCCGTGTTTGACAAGGCCGGCCGACAGTTCCTCGGCACGCATCCCGTGGCTGCCCTCATCGAGACGACTGCTGACCAAAGTCCACAATGCGTGCCGCTGCCGCGTGGAGAACCGGTCCGTGGAGCTCACCAGAAGAGACAGCAGCTTATCGATTGTCGTTGCGTTGCTCCGTTCCGCCAGCAGCCGTTGTGCGGTCTCTCGCGTGTAAACATTCGCGTCGCCTAACAAGACCATCAGTTCATCATCAGACCGCGCACCCAGATTCTCTGCTTTCCGGTTTTGATGTCCTCGGTAGACCAGCCGATACAAGCGGCCTCGTTCCCGTTCAATGCCGGCGGGGTCGGCGTTGGCATCTTGGTAGCAGTGATAGCGGTCATACCAGTCGAGGATATAAAGGCAGCCGTCGGGGCCGATCTTCTGTGCGACGGGCATGAACCACGGATCGTTCGCAGTCAGCAGGTCTGCCAACTGCGGGTTGTTCGCATCCCCGGCTGTCGCAAGAGTCCCAAACACATCGCGATCCCACGCTCCGGCTTGCGGAGGGAAACCCGGGTGCGGTCGCCCTTTGTAGGTGCTTCCTGACCGGCTGGCGATGTCAGCATTCAGGCAGCCGCCGTGAATGTTTCCCATGTACAACACATTGCGGTACTCCGGCGGATAGGCCGGGGAGTCAAACCACACGATCCCACAGTAGGCCGCCTTTTGGTGCTTGTGATCGACAATTGATCGCATCGGCCACGTATGCGGCGGGTAGGGGCCACCCTGACGGGTGTAGGAGCCAGTTTCCGAGATATGCCAGAGGTGATCGATCACACATGCGGAGATAAACGCTTCCCCCTCGTCATTAAACGCGATTCCCCAGGGGTTGCTGGTTCCCTCCGCGAACAATTGAAATTCACGGGTGCGAGGATGAATCCGAAACATCGCAGCCGTGAACTTCCAGCCCGGATGCTCTGGATCACAATTTGGATTGTCGGGGCCGTACCGGACATCGCAGCTGTTGAAGACCCCATTGAGGCCATACAGCCAGCCATCGGGGCCCCACGTCAGTGAATTGGGAAGTTCGTGCGTGTCGGTCCGACCAAAGCCGGTCAGGATGACCTCCTGTCTATCGACCTTCAAATCGCCATCGAGATCTTGCAGGAACAGGATGTCGGGAGCATTGGCCACCCACACCCCTCCATAGCCGACGGCAATGCCGGAAGGAATGTTCAGCCCTTCGGCGAACACGGTGACCTTGTCGACTCGGCCATCACCGTCGGTATCTTCCAGCACCTTGATGCGATCACGGCCTGGTCCTGGTTCGCGGCGGGGATACTCAAGGCTTTCGGTGACCCAGTATCGGCCGCGCTCATCGATGCACATTGCCACCGGGTTGACAATGTCCGGTTCTGCGGCAACGACCTCAACCGTGAAGCCTTCCGGCACCGTCATTCTCTGGATCGCCTCCTCCGCAGTGATCGGCGGCCCCGGTGGACGATCGTGCCGTCGCGGAACCAACAATTCCTCAGCGAGCACAAAGTGCGCACTGACGCTGCCGAGGATCAGGCAAAGACTGAATTTGATCACGCCCTTGGATCACCAGTGGTCAAACATTGAGAAATCAGTCGATTGACTCCGGCACTTACATCGGAGCTGCAAGCCTTCAATAGTGTGGCCGGGATAGATCAGATATACAACAACGAGGATCGCACCTGCGCCGCTGACGCGAATGCGACTGACCAGATGCCATCACGCGATGATGGCATCGATCGGCGTGCCGTGGTCGATCACGAGCCGCTTGCGGCCAGGTATCTCGAGTCGGCGAGAATCGAGGCCGAGCTGCTTGAGGATCGTGGCATGGATGTCGGTCACATAATGCCGATTCTCCACTGCGTGAAAGCCGAGTTCGTCGGTTGCGCCGTGTACAACACCACCCTGAATCCCACCGCCCGCCATCCAGACGGAGAAGGCAAAGGGATGATGATCCCGGCCGTCGGTCCCCTGAGAGCCCGGGGTACGGCCAAACTCGGTGCAGAAGATGACGATTGTTTCTTCGAGGAGCCCACGGCGATCGAGATCCACCAACAGCCCGCCAATCGGCTGATCGACAGCGCGTGCGTTTTTCTCGTGATTGGCCTTCAGGCCGCCGTGGGCGTCCCACGCCCCGGCACTGCCGCCGCCATGCTGGATCTGAATGAATCGCACCCCCCGCTCCACAAACCGCCGCGCCGCAAGCAACTGCCCGGCAAACTCTTTGCAGTGTGGCAAGTCGAGTCCATAGAGTTGCTTGGTTTCCTCCGTCTCGTTGGAAAAGTCCATTACCTCCGGCACGCTTTGTTGCATCCGGAAGGCCAACTCATAGGAGGCGATCCGTGCGGCGGTAGCCCGGTCGGTCGGATACTCGATGCCCGTCAGCTCGTTGAGGCGTTCGACCAAGTCAAAGCCAATCTGCTGTGCATCCCGTGAAAACGGCCGTTCGGGTCGGCAAAAGTCGAGCGGATTGGTAGGGCTGATCTGGAGGGGAACGGCGTCGTGCGCCGGCCCGAGATAGTCGCCGTCCTTCTTGTTCCAGTAGGGCCGCGTGCCGATTGAAATGAACTGCGGCAGGTTGTCGTTGAGCGACCCAAGGCCATAGTGCACCCATCCGCCGAGCGTCGGCTGCTTGGGATCCAGCATGTGCCGACCGGTGTGAAACTGTCCCTGGGCACCATGATTGGAGTCGGTGGTCCACATCGAGCGGATGACGGCGATTTTGTCGATGTTCCTCGCCGTGTGGGGAAACCAGTCGCTCACCTCGATGCCGCTTTGGCCATGCTTACGAAAGCCGACCTGGAGGGGAAAGAGAATGTTGCGTTGTTGCCCGTTGGCATCGGGAACGGGAGCCCGTTCCACTGCTAGCTTGTCAGGATTCTGGACCTCAGCATAGGGCGTTTCACTGATCGACTTACCGGCAAACTGCGTGATCTTGGGCTTTGGATCAAAGCTCTCCATGTGGCTCACACCGCCATTCATGAACAGCCAGATCACACTCTTCGCCTTGGGGGTAACGTGGGGCTTGCCATCGGGCGGTGACCATGTGGCTGACCGCGCCAGGCCGTCGCGATGCAGCATCGCGCCCAACGCCAGCCCCGTGAAGCCGAGCCCCACATCGGAAAGAAACGCCCGTCTTCGCCGGTGATTCATGGAACCGCCTCCCGGGTCACCGCAGGGTCACGAAATCGTTGTGGTTGAGCAGCGCCCAGATCGTGTGGATTCGCACCGGGTCAATGGCATCGGTCGCCGTCACGCCGTTGGCCCGCCATCTCGCCATGGCCGCCTCGCAGGCAGCCCGCTCGTCGGGTGAAGGTCGCCGATGCAGGATCAATACAAAGGCGTTTTCAAGGAAGGCCGCCTCGTCGGAAGACTCGGTTGTTGACTGGATGCGTCGTGCGATCTGCACTGCCGAATCGTGCACCAGGGCTGCGTTGGACAGCGCAAGGGCCTGCTGCGGCACGATGCTTTGATCGCGTTGATAACACTCCGTCACACCCGCTTCGTCAAACGTCTTGAGAAACAGATTCCGACTGATGTCGGAGTGCCAAAAGTAGAGGCTTCTTCGGCGGGACGCCGCCTGCTGCGATTCCGGCACCGGCGGGCCACCGATTGTTGATTCAAGCGTACCGGCGAGTGCGAGGATCGCATCGCGGACTGCCTGAGACTCGAGCCGGATCGGCTCTCTTCGCCAGAACAGGCGGTTGTCGGGGTCGACCTTCTGGGCCACCGCAGCGCCCTTGGTGGAAGAGTCCATCCGGTAGGCGGCCGACGTCAGAATCAGACGATGCAGATGCTTCATGCTCCACGCCTGTCCAACGTCTGGCCCCTCCACCAGTTCGCTTGCCAGCCAGTCAAGAAGTTCAGGGTGCAACGGCGCGTGGCCCTTACGGCCGTACTCAAACACGGTTGTCACGAGTGGTTTGCCCAGGTGCCGCATCCAGATGTGGTTCGCAGCCACCCGCGCCGTCAGCGGGTTTCGCGGGTCGGTGATCCAGTGGGCCAAGGCCGCACGGCGGCCGGTGCTCGTCGGGGGAAAGACAACGGACGGATCGTCCTTCCCTGAGTTCTGGAATCGCGTGGCCGTCCACGTGGCGCCCACGAAGGGCGTGAACGCCTCCCCTGGCTCCGCAGCAGCCTTCGCAGCCGCATCCACCGCGGCGTGGGCTACGGCCAGTTCTTTTTCGATAGCCTGAAGTGACGAGGGGTTCTTTTTCTCAACCACTGCCGTGGTCAGTTTTGCGGAAACCCTGGCTACCGTTACCCAGGCCGCAGCAACAGCGGCAGCCTTCTCTGCCTCGGATGCTGCCTTGGCGGCAGCAACAGCGGCGGCCCCAAGTGGATTCTCCGCCGCCTGAGATGACGCGTCTTCGGCAGCCCACGCGGCTCGCATCGCCGCTGCCCTCATTTCCACCGCAGCGAGCGAAGCCCGCGCCGCCGCGACACTCTGTTCGGTCACCAGCGATCGCTCGGTGGCGTGTTCGGCTTCGGCTTCGGCGACAGCACGAGCAGCTGTCGCGAGGTGGGCCTCGATCACCCACGGCCTGCGCTGTGGCTCAAAAGCGGTCTTCGGCAGTGACACCGGCCTGATCCCCAGACCACAAAATGCCAGCACCTGCGGCACGCCGGGCTCAATCGCACGTGACGTATCGGGCTTCATATCGTCGCCACGGATGAAGAGATAGGTTGGTCGGTCGAGATGGCCATCGAAGACGCGAGGAATCCCATCCTTTGTGAGGTCGCTCTCCCCGGCCACGACGTCAACTCGAGTCTCGATTGGCTCGAAGAACGCACGGAAGCGGTAATAATCTTCCTGCGTGATCGGGTCGTATTTGTGGTCGTGACACTTCGCGCAGTTCATGGTGAGGCCGAGCAGGCCCTTACCAATATGTTCCACGGTTTCGTCCAACCAAGGCGTGCGGTTGAAAAGAAACCAGTTGCGGGCAAGAAACCCGGTGGCTCGAAGCTTGGCTGGGTCGTCGGGATAGAGTTCGTCGGCGGCGAGCATCTGCCGCACCATCTCGTCATAGCCGACATCCGCGTTCAATGACTCAACGATCCAGTCACGGAAGTGCCACATGTGCTTCTGGCTGTAGCGGTGCTGTTCACCAAGCCCCCACCAGTCGGCATACCGCCAAACATCCATCCAGTGTCGCGCCCATCGCTCTCCGTGCCGAGGGTCAGCGAGGAGCGTGTCGACGAGCCGCTCGTACCAGTCGGAAGATGTGTCGGCTTCGATCGCGGCAAGTTGTTCCGGCTGGGGCGGGAGGCCAATCAGATCCACAAAGAGCCGG
>JAQBZA010000140.1 GCA_027622795.1 Planctomycetota bacterium
GAGGTGACCGCCCCACGCTTTGCAGACGGCAAGAAGATCGCCAACGCCCGGCTCACCGTGCGGCACAACGGCGTGTTGATCCATGACAAGGTGGACGTGCCGGGCATCACTCCCGGCGGCCCGCAGAAGCAGGAGGCACCAACCGGCCCGCTCCATCTACAAAACCACGGCAACCCGGTCCGTTATCGCAACATCTGGGTGCTGCCAAAATCGTGACACCAATCGCCGCCAGCAAGTTCAGCAACGCTGCAGAGATTTCCCGTATCCTTTCCGCAGCCCGGCGAGTACTCGTAACCGGGCTGCACGGCGTGGCTGCCGATGTGGCCGTGGCCGCCTGTAACCTCGCCGAAGCGATCGGGGCGGCGATCGATGCCGGTGACACTGAGATGGCCCGCCCTACCGGCCCCACGATCGCCCGCGCCGGTGAAGTCACCGCCGACCGGGAGGAACTCCGCGACCGCGCCGATCTGGCGATCTTCTGGTTCTGCGATCCGCGGGGAAGCGAGCCGATCGTCAACGAGTGTTTTGTAACACCGTCTCCCCCGCCGCAGCGTGCGTGTCGCACGCTGGTCGTTGGGCCTGTTGCGCTTGCCGATGCCGACGTGCATGTGTCGCTCCCCCGAGAGGCAACCGTTGATGCGGCGCGGGTGATGCAGCATCTCCTGTTGCACGGCATGTCGGCGGCTGCCGGGGAACCACTCTTCACGCCGTGCACGACCGTTGTCGAGGCGCTCGACCACGCCGCCTGCGTGGCATTCATCACGGACCACGATGGCGATACGCTCGGCCTCGAGGCTTGGAGCGTTGTGAATCTGGTCCGCTCGATCAGCCACCGGAAGCCTGCCTTCGAGATTCCGCTGGCAGGCCTTGATTCGAAAACAGCAGCGCACGTGCTCACTTGGCGGTATGGAGCCGCCGGGGCGATCGCGAAGGCTGATCGAACTGGCGGTCGCTTTCTGCCCGGTGAAGCTGCGGCAGCGTCGCTCATTAAACGGGGTGAAGTCGACTGTGTGGTGGTGGTCGGCAGGCTGGCGGCGGGCGTCGCGGAAGCGCTGCAATTTCACGGAGGCACCGTCTCCGTGATCACACTCGATGATCCCAACCCGGCCTGCTTGACAGCTAACCTTGAATCGCTTGCCGTGGCAGCCCGCGCAGAGGCCGCCCGATGAGTACCTCCGCTCGCTTTGTGCTCACCGGTGGCATGCTCCACGATCCAGCGAACCACCGTGACGGCATCGTCGCTGACATCTGGATCGATGGCGACCGTATCGTCGCTCCACCTGCCGATACGACGGGCTTTACGACGATCGACGCGCGCGGCCTCGTCGTTATGCCTGGCGGCATCGATCTTCACAGCCACGTTGCCGGCACGAAGGTCGGCGCCGGACGCCGCATCGCGCCGCAACTGGCCCGCTCCCATCCGGCCGCCGTGCCCACAATTCATTCGACCGGCGGCCTCTACGCCGCCCTCGGCTACACAACCGTCTTCGATGCGGCCATCGCCACCGCGGCTGCTCCAATAGCCCACATGGAGCTGGCCGACCTGCCGATCCTCGACAAGGGGATCTATCTCTTGGCAGCCGACGACGAGGCGGTTGTTGCGGCACTCGACCACGATGACCTCCGCACAGCAGCTCGCCTCGTTGGCGAGGCGATCGGCAGCGGGCGCGGCTGGGCTGTGAAGGTTGCCAATCCAGGTGGACCCTCCTTTTGGAAGTATGGCCGCCGCGGCGACCACCACGATCTCGACACGCCCCTCCCCGGCTACTCGCTCACACCCCGGCTCCTGCTCGACCGGCTGGCCCGCGTCGTGCAGTCGCTCAGGCTGCCGCACCCGCTGCATGTACACACTGCCAACCTCGGCCTGCCCGGCAACTGGCGAACGATGCTCGAGACCATGCGGACGTTTGACGGTGTGCGGGCCCATCTCGCCCACGTGCAGTTCCACAGTTATCTCGGCAGTGAGCTCGACACCGACTCGTTCGGCTCGGGCGTCGCCCCGCTGGTCGAGTGGTTTAACGCTCACGACGAACTCACGCTCGACGTCGGCCAGGTGCTCTTCGGCGAGACAGTGGCGATGACGGGTGACTCGGCGGCAGCCGAGCATCTGGCCCATGCCACAAACGTGCCCTTCATGTCGCACGACCTACACCTCGAAGGGGGTTGCGGCGTGCTGCCGATCACCTACCGGGAAAAAAGCCTCATCCACGCCTGGCAGTGGGCGATCGGCCTGGAATGGTTTCTCACGGCCGACGACCTGTGGCGTGTTGTGCTTTCGACCGACCACCCCAATGGGGCCCACTTTCTCGCCTATCCGCTCCTCATGAAACTGCTGGGCGACGAGGGCTTTCGTCGCGAGTCGCTGGCCCGCGTACACCCACAGGTGCGGAAGCGATCACCGCTGGCCGGCATCAGCCGTGAACTCACCCTGCAGGAACTTTGTATCATCACTCGTGCTGGCCCTGCACGAATCGCCGGGCTACCGCACAAAGGACACCTCGGCATCGGCGCGGACGCCGACATCACGCTCTACCGGCCCAATCCTGATTTAGCCCGAATGTTTGCGATGCCGGCCAAGGTGTTCAAGGCGGGCGTGCTGGTCGCTGAGGATGGCGAAGTGCGGGCAAGCCCGGCGGGGGGGACACTTCAGGCGTGTTTGCAGGGCTGAAACGGTGAGGATGACGCGTTGTTTCGGTAGCGTTTGTGGTGCAGGTCCATTCTTGTAGGGTAGTCTCTCGGGAAACGACTGTCAGCGACCACGTCCTTACCATGAAGCATTTCTGGCTCGCCAGCGCCGTGTTTCCTCTTGTCGCAGCGGCCTTCTTGCACGCGGCGGTTGGGGAGGCTCAGGAACCACCGTACGATGTGCGGCCCCCTGCGGAGCCACCGTATTATCGTGTCCGCTACGAGGCATCGGCCGAACCGGGTGAACTTATCTTCCCGGTTACGTACACCGCATGGATTCCAAAGGATGTGAAAACGCTCCGCGGGATCATCGTGCACCAGCATGGCTGCGGTGAGGGCTCCTGCTCGTCCGGGCTCACCGGCGCCTACGACCTGCACTGGCAGGCACTGGCACGAAAGCACGCCTGCGCCCTGATTGCGCCGTCGTATGAGCAACCGCAACAAGCCGACTGCCAGATGTGGTGTGATCCACGCAACGGGTCGGCTGGGACCTTCCAGCGAGCACTCGTCGATCTCGGCAGGATGGCAGCCCATCCGGAACTGCCCACAGCCCCCTGGGCCCTGTGGGGACACAGCGGCGGTGGGCACTGGGCCGGCGGCATGACGCTGCTTCATCCGGAACGGACCGTCGCCGTATGGCTGCGGTCTGGCGTGCCCCTTTTTGAGGCTGATGAAAAGCGGCCTTCCATCAAAGCCCATGGATTGCCCGACGCAGCGCTCGCGGTGCCGATCATGTGCAACCCCGGTACGAAGGAGGGCGTCACGGTCACCGACAACAAGTTCAAGGGCGTGTGGCCGGCAAACCAGAAGTTCTTCCAGGCGGTGCGATCCCGGGGCGGCCTCGTCGCCGTCGCGATCGATCCCCTCACCAGCCACGAGTGTGGTAACCAGCGCTACCTCGCCATCCCGTGGCTCGATGCCTGCCTCACGGCTCGCCTACCGAAGCAACCCGGTGCCCCACTCGTGGCGATGCCCACCACCAGTGCCTGGCTGGGGCCGATTACCGGCGGCGATGCCACGCCGGCCAAACACTTCAGCGGCGACCCGCTCACGATGGGCTGGCTGCCCGACGAAGCCCTCGCCCGGAAATGGATGCAGTATGTCAAAGACACCAACGTCGTCGACACGTCGCCTCCGCCCACGCCGACAAACCTGCGGCTCAGCGGCACCACGCTCACATGGGATGCCGTGGCCGATCTTGAAAGCGGCCTGGCTGGATTCGTGATCGAGCGCGATGGCAAGCGAATCGCCTCGCTCCCCGAGAAGCCGAAGAATCCCTTCGGCCGGCCCCTCTTTCAAAACCTGCTCTACAGCGACACCCCCACGCAGCCGCTGGTGCCGCTGGAATTCACCGATGCGACAGCTACGCCTGGCGCCACCCACTCCTATCGCGTCATTGCAGTGAACACGGTCGGCCTCGAATCGCCACCCAGCGCGGCGGCGACCGCCCGCAAGGCCGCAAACACGTCACGCGCACCCCCGGCGGCCATCGCCGGCTTTCTCTC
This sequence comes from Planctomycetota bacterium, assembly GCA_027622795.1. Classification (GTDB taxonomy): domain Bacteria; phylum Planctomycetota; class Planctomycetia; order Pirellulales; family UBA1268; genus CACORA01. Next base: position 4,191 of record JAQBZA010000140.1, read on the forward strand.
CACGCGCTGCCTCGACTGTCACACCGGTGACCAGCGCGAAGGCGGCCTCGACCTCACCACACTGCCGCCAGCCGGAATCGACACGGCCTCCGATCGCCGCTGGGCCCGGATCATCGAGCGGGTCGAAAACAGCGAGATGCCGCCTCCCGATGGCGAAGCCCCGCCTGAGCAGGAGCGATATGCGTTTGTCGCCTCTGCAGGAGACTGGCTACGAACCGCGATCCGCCGCCGCGATGCCGAAGAGGGCCGTGTCCGAGGCCGGCAGTTGTCGCCCCGTGAAGTGGAGCGGTCGCTGCACGCGCTTTTGGGCATCGACATCCCGCTGGCCGAGATGATTCCGGTCGAAGGCCGGCCGGCAGAGTATTCGACCGTGGCTGAGCGGCAGACCGTGTCGCACCACCGGCTGGAAAGCCACCTCGCCGTCGTCGATGCGGCGCTCGACGAGGCCTTTCGCCGGGCCACGTCACCGCCGGATAGTTTTACCCGTGACTTCGCAGCGGCGGACATCGTCCGCACCAATCCCAAGGCCCGCTGTCGTGAACCGGAAATGCTCCACGGCCAAGCGGTCATCTGGGCCAACGGCATCACCTATTACGGCCGACTCCCGGCAACGACGGCGCCCGCCGATGGCTGGTACCGGTTTCGCCTCACCGTCAGCGGCCTCAATCTCCCCAAGACCGGCGGCGTCTGGAGCACGGTCAGCACGGGGCTCTGCATCTCGAGTGCGCCACTGCTGCGGTTCGTGACCGCTTTCGAGGCGATCGAGACACCACGGGAGATCGAGTTTGAGGCCTGGCTCCCCAAGCGACACATGCTGGAGATCCGCCCGGGCGACATCACGCTCAAGCAGGCGCGGTTCGAAGGGGGCCAGATCGGCGCCGGCGAAGGTGAGCCACAGCAGGTGCCCGGCATCGCCATGGAGCGGCTCACGATGGAGCGAATGCATCGCGGGCCCGACGACGACGGCGTGCGACGGCTGCTCGCCGGGGACATGGCGTGGGAGAAGAACGAGAAAAACGGCCGCTGGCATCCCGTCCCCCGGAGACCTCCTGACGATCTGGCGGAGCTCATCAAGGCGTTCGCCCGCCGCGCCTTCCGTCGCCCGGTCACCGACGCCGATCTCTCTTCGATCGTCGCCTTGGCGACCGACGTTTTCCAAGACAGTCAGAGCCTCGAGGCGGCCTTACGGGCCGGTTACCGCGCCGTCCTCTGCTCGCCTCGCTTCTTCTACCTCACCGAGTCGCCGGGCCCACTCGATGATCATGCCGTGGCCGCGCGGCTTTCCTATTTCCTAACCAGTGGACCGCCCGATGCAGCGCTCTCGGCGCTGGCCGATGCGGGAGGGCTGGGCAATGCCACGGTGATCAAGGCAGAGGCCGATCGCCTGCTGGCCGCTGGTGGTTCGCGCCGGTTTGTGGAGGACTTCGCCTCCGAATGGCTCGACCTCGACCAGATCGACTTCACCGAGCCCGACCGTAAGTTTCATCGCGAGTTTGACGGGGTCGTGAAGCACTCGCTGCTTGCGGAAACACAGGCAGTTCTGCAGGACGCGCTCGATCATGACCGGCCCGTTGCCGAACTCTTCGCCTCTGACTCGACGTATCTCAACAGTCGCCTGGCCCGTTACTACGCTGTCGATGGCGTGACCGGTGATGAGCTCAGTCGCGTCGCCCTGTCAGCCGACTCTCATCGGGGTGGGCTTCTGACTCAGGGGGCGATCCTCAAGATCACAGCCAACGGCAGCACGACGTCTCCCATCGTCCGCGGCGCCTGGGTGAGCGAGCGACTCCTCGGCGTGGAAATTCCGCCACCACCGTCGGGGGTGCCGGCGATCGAGCCCGATATCCGCGGTGCGACGACGATCCGTCAGCAACTCGCCAAGCACCGCAGTGACACCGCCTGCGCCTCGTGCCATCGCCTCATGGATCCGGTCGGCTTTGCCTTGGAAAACTTCGACCCTGCGGGGCAGTGGCGGAAGAACTATCGAATCATCGATGCCACGGGCAAACGCCACTATCCGCCGATCGAAGCCAGCGACAACCTCGCCGATGGCACGCCATTTTCCGGTATCGATGAGTTGAAGACCGTTGTGGCAAGCCGTCCCGAACAGCTCGCCCGCAGCCTCGCCGGCCACATGGTCGTCTATGGAACGGGTGCCCGGCTGTCATTTGCCGACCGGGACGCGATTGCTGAAATCGCAAGCACTTTAGGCGAAAAAGACTATGGAATGCGGTCCATCCTGCACGCCGTGGTCACCCACCCAATTTTTCTGATGAAGTGACCGATTAGGATAACGGTGTGAGACTGGCTTTCGAGATGTGAGGTCTGATCCATGAATCGCCCTATCCACTTCGATTTCCAGCGGTCTCTCGATCGTCGCACGCTGCTCAAGGGGGCCGGCGTGGCGATGGCGGTGCCGTGGCTCTCCGCGATGCAGTCGGCCTTCGGCGAATCGGCCGCCATCCGGCAACCACGCCGGTTTGTGGCAATGTCGCTGAGCCTTGGCCTGCTCGCCGACAATCTCAACCCGCAGCAAAGGGGCCGGGGCTATACGGCTCCCCGCTACCTCGAACCATTGGAGGAACTCCGCGATCACTATACCGTGGTCTCCGGCACATCGCATCCCGGTGTTTCAGGCGGCCACCGCGCCGAGGCGAGCCTGCTCACCGCAGCACCGATGACGGCTGCCGCTCAGTCTCGCAACACCATCTCCATCGACCAACTGCTGGCCAAACACCTCGGCGGCGAGACACGCTTTCCCTCGCTCGTGCTTGGCCTTTCCGGCTCAAGCAGTCCCTCGTACACCGAGACGGGCGCGATGATTCCGGCGGAGGACTCGCCGGCTCGGCTCTTCACGCGGCTCTTCGTCGCCGACACGCCGGCCGATCGGGCGCGGCAGGTGCAGCGGGCCCGCGAGGGCCGCAGCATCATGGATCTTGTGGCCGACGATACGCGATCCCTCGAGCGGCAGCTCGGCCCAGGTGACCGGCGTCGGCTCGAAGCCTATCTCACGAGTGTCCGCGATCTGGAAAAGCGGCTCGTGGAAAGTGAAGCCTGGGCCAACCGGCCCAAGCCGGTTGTCGATGTCACAAAGCCGATCGACGTCGGCAATCCCAACGACTTTGTCGGCCGCCAGCGGCTGATGAACGACATGGTGCGGCTCGCGCTCGTCACCGACTCAACGCGGTTCATCACACTCCATTTGGGTGGCGGGGGAGGTGTCGTACCGATCAAGGGCGTCGACGAAGGCTACCATTCGCTCTCCCACCATGGGCTCGACGCCGAAAAGCTCGCCCAACTGGCGATCGTAGAAACGGAAGTCGTTCGCGCGTGGGGTGATTTCCTACGGAGCCTCCAGACCGCCGACGAGGGGAGCGGCACCGAAGACGTGGGCGAGACGATTCTCGACCGCACAACGGTGCTGCTCACCAGCAACC
>JAQBZA010000141.1 GCA_027622795.1 Planctomycetota bacterium
CGGTCCGCGGGCAGTCTCTGGATCGGCAACCGATGCTGGACAAGCCCCCGTCACTCGTCCAGTGGAGCGGAGAAGACCAGCAACAACTGTTTGATTCATTTGATTGGCAGGAACCGCCATCGACAACCCAGGTTGTGCTGGCGCAGGAAGAACTCTGGATGTATGGTGTCCTGTGTGACGTGATACTCAATGTAAATGCGGTGCCGATGGCCGCTGATCCAAAGGCGGTGATCACCCCGGCCAACATTCCAATCCCGCTGGTGCAGGAACTCAAGGTTGGTTACCCCGCCGCGGAGGATGATCCGGGCGGTGCGAGTGGAAAGCGGATCGCGCATGTGCAGCAGGTGGCCGGTGGGGGCGGCGGCAGCGAAATGGCCTTCTCCGGCATGGAATCGGGAATGGAATCGGGGATGGAGTCGCAATTCGGAGGTGCGCGACGGCCACCCCACCCGCGGTTCGGTGCCGCTGCTGGGATGGGCGGCCGCGACGCCTCCATGGGCAGGATGTCGGGCAGTTTTGGCGAGGACTCAGGCGAGCCAGTCGCCGAGGAGGCTTCGCCAGATGAGGCGCTGCGAAATTGGGTCTACGTCGACCTCGATGGCAAGCCACTGATGGCAAGCGATCTGGCTGAAGCCCCGTTGTCCCGCATCCTGCGATTGATGCCCTTCGTACTCCGTGTGACGATTGACCAACGAGCCCTCGATGCGCTGCTGGTCGAACTCGCCTCAGCACCCGTCCCAGTCGACGTACGACAGGTGCGCATCAACGCTAATCAGGCCGCAGGGGGCGATGATTTTGGCGGCTCAAGCCCTCGTCGATCACGAGGCATGTCGACCCCGAGTTACCCCGAGGCGGGTGGGGGAATGATGGCCGGGAGCGACCGCCCGCGCCTGCACGATGTGAGTGTTGAACTTCGCGGGACGCTTGCCATCGCGCAACAGCCCGATCCGTCTCTGATCATGGTCACTAACCAACTCGATGGTTCCTCCGCAGGAGCAGCCGAATGAAAATGGTCGCGCCATCCCTGTCCAAAGAAGCACTGCTGACGTGGCTTCTCAATCACTGCGAGAAACTCATTGGTGGGTTCGTCCTGCTGATCGCATTCTGGCTTGCCTGGGGGGGAATCAGTACGCTGCGATCGAAGTCGGCCACGGCCGATCTCAGGCCTGAAAAAATTTCGTCCCGTTCGGTGGCGGCGCTCGAGCACATCGATGCTGCCCAGCAGCCGCCAAAGGAAAAACTGCTTGAACCCCGGGGGCTTGTAGACTCGATCGGGGCGTGGGATGCCCCGGTGGAAAAAGAACCCCACAAACTGGTGCTGAGCCGTCCTCTGTTTGATGAACTTGCCCGGCGAACCAAGCCCGAAGTGTTTCCCTTGAAACAATTGCGGGCGGTCTCCGGGATCGCGGTCATGGCGGTTCCCGCCGGAGGGGGCGAAGCCGGCGGAAGGCCGTCACGCCCCGGCCGCCAGCCTCCTCCCGCTCCCGGCATTGATCCGGCGATGGGCGACTTCACTGGACAAATGGGGATCGATCAGGTCGATCCTTCCGCCGCCGTGCCACCGGCCCGGATCACACCATACGTCATTGTGACAGGCCTGATTCCCTATGCCGAGCAATATGGCGACTATCTTGAGCGGTTTGGGACAGCCAGTTTTCGGGAGCCGCGGCTCGACTCGCCATTGTGGTCTGATTTCCTGATTGAGCGGGCCGATGTCACGAGCGGCGGGGAACCCAAGTGGGAACGGATCGATCTCAAGAAAGTTACCCAAGCGATGCAGAAGGAATGGGCCAATGTGCAACCCGATTCCTTGCTCCCTGATTTTTTTCTCTCCCCCACCGAACACCCCGGCCTCGGAGAGATCCTGTACGCGTGGCCGCTTCCCCAACTGGCAATGGAATCGTGGGGGCCGGAGGCGGTGCACCCCTGGGCACTCGCTGAATGGCAGCGGTTGCTTGCCGAGCAGGCGGCACTCGCACCGGGTGACGGCAGCAACCCGTTGCAGCCCGGTGGACCAACGGGGCTTCCCTTTGGGGGTGGCCCGATGGGAATTCCCTTCGGCGGCGAGGGGCAGTTCGGACCTGGCTTTGGGAGTCTGCCCGGTGGCAGCAGTGGCGAATTCGGCGGATCAGCGGAGTTTGGCATGTCTCCCCTTTCCGACCCCGGTGGGATGCCTCAGCCTGGAGCGTCACTAATTGAGTACAAGATGTTCCGCTTCGTCGATACCGCAGTTCAGGAGGGGCGGGCCTACCGGTATCGCGTGCGGGTTTCGGTGTGGAATCCGAATTACCGGGTGCCGCCGCAGCATCTCGCTGATGCCGACTTGGCCAAGGCGATGAAACTGCCGTCGGATTACAGCAACGAAACGCCCCCAGTCAAAGTGCCAGGGGCGTTAGCCGTGCTCTCGCGGACGCTCCCCGAAGAGCCGAAGCGAGGTACGGCGGAAGTGCTCGTGCTCCTGCCAAGCGAGAAAACGGGCAACTACGCGCTCCACAGCGCTCTGGTTGAGCCAGGCAACGTTGTGTCGGTGGAACGCCCGGTTCCAGGGGCCGATGAACGCGTTGTCGGTCGCCCCGGTCGCGGAAAGCAGGAACCGGCAACGGAGACCGTGCCCGTGGGGCTGGTCCTCGATTTCATGGGCCAGCAGGCAGTGCCACCGCCCGGTCCCGCGGCGCCGGGCCGTCGGAGCAGAAAACCGACGGCACCGGCGGAACCGTTTGCGATCGTCATGCTCGGCGATGATGGACAACTCAAGATCGCCAACCCCATCGATTCCGAGCCGCGGTATCGGCTGTATTCCAATACGCTGCCGGCCGACAAGCGTGGCCTGCCGGCAACGATGATGAGCCCCGATGGCTTTTCCCCGGAGGGGTCGCCGGAGGGACTGTTTCCTGGATTCCCGGGGTCACGATGATGTCATTGCTCAATCACATCCCGCCAGTCGGAACGGCGCCGAAAGCCGGTCGGTTACGACCCTGGTTGGTCGCGATTGCGGTCGGCTGCGTCCTAGCCTGCGGCAATCGATATGTGTCGGCCCAGCCCGCGGGAGAGGCCTTCGCCACATGGAAAGATGTTGAGGCCTCCCCCCGCTTCAAGGAAGTGGTGGCGGCCCTCAAGGGCAACGGGCCGTTCAACGATGCAGCCCGAGAATTCGTCTCCACGATCGTCCTGCCACTCTTTGAAAAAGATGACGGCCTTGCGGCGCTTGACGACGTGCGAAAAAAAACCCGCGACCGGCTCCTGCTGGTGATTGGCAACGACGATGCGTTCGAACAGGCCAGTTTGTTGATGCGCGATCGTCTCAATGACCTCGCCCGCGATGCGAACCAGGACCTGCTCCTGCGGGTCAACGCGATGCTCTTCATCGGGGAACAGACCGACAAGGCACGGATCCCCTGGTCTCCTGCTCGGGAGACACTGGTTGCGGCTGTACGCGATGAGGCGGTCGATCCGGCCGTGCAGATCGCGGCAGTCACCGGTTTGGGGAGCCATCTGGCGTCACTGGCGCGCCTCAATGGTGAGCAGGCCGCCGCGGTCCGTGATGCAATCACGTCGTCCTTGCCTGCCCTCCTGCCGACGAAACCTGCTGATCCGGACGCCACTGGGGAGCAGCGGTCTCCCGCCGTCGCGTGGTTGGCATCGCGTGGCCTGGCGATGCTGCCAGTCGCCATCAACCCGGTCACCCCCGAGATCGCAAAACGTCTCGTCGCCATGATTGATGACGATTCCTGGCCTTTCGATGTGCGAGTGCGGGCTGCGTCCGCGTTGGGTAGGACAGTTGGACCGGAATCGGGAATCAATACTGGTGACGTTGTGGCTTCGCTCCGTACGATGGCAATTGCTTCCCTTGACGCCGACCGGCTTGAGGCCCAGCGGTTGCTCGATCTGCAAGCTTACAAGGCTGGCGGAGGAGGAGTCGGGGGAGGTGAAGGGATGAGGTTCAGCCCCCGGGGGTCAGTTCCTGGATTTGGAGGATTCGACGCCGGGCAGGCACCGCAGGAAGATGGGCTCAGCATGGGCGTCTGTCGGCGGGCAGCATGGCGGCTCTACTCGCTGGGCGACGCAATTGTTCCAGATTCAAAAAAGGGTGGACTGGCGCTGCTGTTCGACAAGGATCGCGAGCAGGAGGCGGCGGAAGCCAGGCAGTTGAGCATCGCTCTCAAGGAGTTTGGCCAGGCGTTGGACGCGGAGCCATTTGGGTATGTTCTTCTGGAGGCTCTCGATGACCTCGACCCGGCAGGGGCGAAGAAGCGGGCCGCCGAGGATGCTCGTGGTGATTCTTCCGAACAACCAGCGCCAGATGCCTCGCAGGCTACACCGGGAAGCGAGAAGCCGGATCCCAAGCCGACCGACTCTCCGTTTGGCAACAGTCCGTTTTAAATCATGCTCCACGGCGGCGGACGCAAGCGGTCATCGCTTCAGCGAGGGCCTCAAGAGGCAAAACGGCGTCAGAAAGCCCGGCTTCGGCAACGACCTTCGGCATCCCATAGACGGCACATCCGGCCGCGGCCTGGGTGATTACCGCACCACCAGCGTCTTTCACGGCCCGGCATCCGGCCAACCCATCCTGGCCCATGCCGGTCATCACGATGGCCAGCATCGCGCCCCCGTAGGTCGTCACCATCGATTCGAGAAGCGAATCAAACGACGGTCGGCAACCGTGGCGCAAGGGGCTCGCATCGAGCACGCACCGCACTCCCTTACGCCCGCGTTCAACGGTGAGGTGCCATCCTCCGGCAGCCAGAATCACCTGACCAGTTCCGATCGGCCTGCCATGGGTCGCCTCGAAAACATCCATGGCTGATGTCTCGTTGAGCCGGTGAGCCAGCGATGCCGTAAAGCCGACCGGCATATGTTGGACGACCAAGACTGGCACCGGCAACTCGCGTGGCAACAAGGGAATGACGCTCCGTAAAGCCTGTGGTCCACCGGTTGATGTGCCAATGGCGATCGCTTCCACGGCACGGGTACCGCTCCCGGCAAGAATCCGCTTGGCCGCCACCGCGCCGACCACATCCACCGGTCTGCATTCGCTGTCGACAATGGCCGAGAGTTTCTCAAGCAAGGCCTCGTGGATGGCCGCTCGGGCCACATGGGGATCGACACCCACGGGCTTGGGAACAACGTCGAATGCCCCTTCCATGAGCGCTTCGACGGTAGCCGGGGCCCCGTCAAGCGTCAGGCTACTCACCATGATCGCCTTGGTCCGGCTCCCGCGGCCACGAAGTTCGCGCAGCACACCCAAGCCGTCCAGTTTCGGCATCTGAATGTCGAGCGTGATGACATCCGGATGGAGTTCAAACACTTGCTTGACGGCGTCTACGCCGTCGACTGCCGTGCCCACGATTTCAACGTTGGGAATCCGCTGGAGCACGTTTTGCAGCATCTGCCGATAGAGCGCGGAATCATCGGCAATTAAGACGGTGAGACGGGACATACTCATGAGACCTGTAGCATAAAACTGCCGGGGAAAGCTGGCATAAAAACTTATCTGCAAATTTGTTGCAGAAGCTTCTGAGGTGTGATACGATGCTTTCAGTTCGTGGAATGAATCCTTGATTTAGATCCTTGAGTCTGGAGAAACCCGCCATGCACTTCCGTTCCCGCCATGCATTTACGCTCGTGGAGCTTCTGGTTGTCATCGCCATCATCGGGGTCTTGATCGGCCTCCTCCTGCCGGCTGTGCAGGCCGCCCGCGAAGCCGCGCGTCGCAGTTCCTGCACCAATAACCTTCGGCAAATCGGCCTGGCCATCCACAATTATGCCCATGGCTCGCGGGAGCGGTTTCCCGAGGGGTGGCTGTGCGATGCCGGTAATGCCGAAACAGGCCTCGGCTGGGGTTGGGCGTCACGGATCCTGCCCCACATGGAGGAGTCTGCGGTCGGCAATGCCGTCACGGGGCATATTCAGGCAGGTCGGAAAATCGTTGATGCCTCTGCAGCATCAGCAGCGACAAGAATGGTCGTGGTAAACAGTTTTCTCTGTCCTTCTGACCCCGCTAATGGAAATCCGATTTTTGAGATGCATGGGGCTGAACAAGATTTCTCCCGCTCCAACTACCCCGGCATGTTTGGTGCCGAACATGTCGAGGAAGTCATCGAGGATCACCCCGATGAACTCTTCGCCGGCAATGGCATCTTCTTTGCCGAAAGTCGTGTTGAGTTTCGGAGCGTGACAGATGGCCTCAGCAAGACAATCATGGTTGCGGAGCGGGACGCACGCGAAATCCCTGGGCACGACGATCCCACGGAAATGGAGCAGTTCGACAGTGTTTGGATCGGCATGGCTGAAGGCGGCGAGGAGGCAATCGTCAGGGTCGTTGGCGGTGGTGAAGAAATGTTTAACAGCGCTGCACCGCACGCGGAGGATTTTCGTAGCCGGCACCCAAACGGCATCAACGTCGTCTTCGCTGACGGCCATGTTGAATTCCTGACCAATTCGCTGAGCGAGACCGTTTTTCAACGCATGAGCCAGCGGAACGACGGTCAGGTGATTGGCCAGTACTGATTTCGGTGTCACGTCGCGTCATCTCGATCACATCGCAGACGTCGCGACACAGTTCGCATGCCCCAAATCGGGTGGCGATAGCACGGGCGGCAGCCTGTCCCATTGTCGCCCGCGTTTGAGGTGAGAGCGACCGGAGGTGGACAAGGGCCGCCACAGCGTCCGCCACGTCTCCGTGCTCAACACAGCGGCCGGCGTTGATTGTCGCGAGCAGTTCTCCCGGGGGTGATGCCACCGGCCCTAAGAAGAGCACCGGCCGACCAACCGCGAGCGCACCGTAGATCTTGCATGGATGCACGATCCCAACCACGTTGTTTCCCATGCTTACCACATGCACATCGGCGGCGGCGAGCATCTCATCAAGAATGGCCGCCGGCTGAAACGGCAGCGACACAAGGTTGACGGCTCCGGCACGAATCCGTGCCTCGATGGCCGCCTTGCCCGCGCCACCACCGATGAACACGAAGGCCACGTCGCGGTCATGCTCGAGCCTGGCCGCCGCATTCAGCAGCGTGTCGAGCGGATGCTGCGGGGCATGATTCCCGGCATACATCACGACGAATTTCCGTTCCAAACCGTTCGCGTCACGAAACGCATTCGGCCGCGGTGGTCGCCAACAGGCTGGCCGTGCGGCTGACCAGGGAGGAATGACATGCGTGCAGCCATCGCCCTCAGCCTTCGCTGCTAGTCGCCGCTGCATGAACCGATCGAGGGCGATCACGCGGCCACAGTGACGGAGCGTAAACCGATTCATCCAGGCAAAGGTACGCACCGGCCACGACCCTGGCGCCAGCCGCCCCGCCGCCACGATCTGATCGGGATTGAGATCCATCACCCACCACACAGCCGGCAGGCCGCGAAGCCACGCCAGGATCGCCCCCGCAAAGCCGGCGAAGGGAGGGCTCGTGCTTACGAGCACAACCGTCGGGCCGCGGACGAAGAGACCGTAGGCAAGAGCCTGCACAACAAAGAGCGCACCGCCAAGCAGCCGGTGAGCGAGCGTCGCCTTCCCAAAGCTTGAAGCAGCAAGCCGCCGCACCCGCACGCCTCCCAGCGTTTCCCGAGCCGGATAGCGAACGCCCGGATCCTCATACCCATTGGCCGCCGTCACCACGACCA
>JAQBZA010000142.1 GCA_027622795.1 Planctomycetota bacterium
TGCGGCCGAGGTCGTCGATTGAGCAGAGCCACACGTCTGGCCGAGCGCCGATCGCCGGATCAAAGTCTCGTGGAATGGCCAGATCGAGGATCACCAGTGGCCGGCCACCGCGGGCCTCCTCGACCGGCCGATAGAAGTCGGCCGTGATCACCGGCTCAGTGGCGCCGGTGGTGCTCACCACGAGGTCCGTGGCCGCCAGTTCGGCAGCGAGGCGATCGATTGTCGCTGGTCGGGCCCGCAGTTCAGCGGCGAGCATTTGAGCGCGTTCAAGCGTGCGGTTCACGATCGTGATGTCGCGCGCCCCGGCCTCCCGTAGGTAGCGGAGCGTCTCGCGGGCCATCTTGCCGGCGCCGATGAGGAGCACCTTCTTGTCGTCCAGCCTTTCGAACACGCCACTGACAAAGTCGGATACGGCGATACTCGGAATCGACAGCCGCTCCCGGCCGAGGGCCGTCTCGGTGGCCACCCGCTTGGCAGTACGGAGCGCCGCCTGAAACATTTCGCCTGTCAGCGGCCCGGTGGTGCGGCTGTCTTGCGCGATCGCCCAGGCCTGCTTGACCTGGGCCACGATCTGTGGCTCGCCGAGCACCATGCTGTCGAGCCCGGAGGCCACGCTAAAAAGATGCCGGACTACCGCCTCGTCGTGTTCGCCGGAAAGCACGGGCGCCAGGAGCCCGGCGTCGATCCCGCGGCATTCGGCGAGGAAGAGCACCAACTGCTCCCGCGCGGGCGGTGCCGAGTCGTTGTCTCCGGCCGCGTAGAGTTCCACACGGTTGCAGGTGGAAAGGAGCACGCCTTCCCGACCGGGAAACTGATCGCGAAACCGCGCGAGCGCCTCGGCCGCCTGCTCCGCTGAGAATGCCAGTTGCTCCCGCAGGGGCAGCGGCACGGTGCGGTGGGTTCCTCCCACAAACGCCAGTGTCATGAGGCAACCTCATTGCCCGGAGCCGGAGTCGATGGTGGCACACCATGCCGTGTGTCACCAACGAGGCCCCACACGATCGAGCCAGCGAGCACGGCAAAACTCACAAGTGACAGCCAGACGATCGTTCGCGCCCCTCCCGGCCGTCGCCGCACCGTCCCCGCGATCACCGCCGCGATGATCAGCCATGAGACGAGCATCGCCATCCGCAGCACGACCGGATCGGTCCATGGCACCGTCTCGAGCAGGCCCCGCTGTTTGTTGACGGCATTGAGAATGATGCCGGAGGTAAAGCCGGCCGCGGCCGTCCAGGCGGCGACGGTCATCGCATGCAGCGTCGTCTCGAAGAGCCGCTCGAGGCTTGGCATCCGAAAGCCCCGCATGGGCGCCTGCTTGCGGGCCAGCCGCCCGGCCTGAAAGAGCCACATCACGGCGGCAATCGCACCGGCCGCAACGGCCAGGCTGGCGGCGAGGTTGAAGCTCCCGTGAATGACTCCCCACACTTGCGTGGCCGGACTCTGCGGAAAGGGGGCGCGACTGGAAAGGGTCGCTGCCCCGATCAAGGCCAGCACGACCGGTAGAATGAAGAGTCCGATGGGAGTGCGGGGAGTGGCGAGTGTGAGTGCGAGCGACCCAGCGGCCAGCATCCAGGCGGCTAAAAGATACCAGTCAAACGGACTCGAGAGCGGGATCGCCGCTTCGGTGGCCGCCCGCCAGACCAGGAAGGCCGTGTGGGCCACCAGCCCCGCCGCCGCAAAGCCGACCATCACCGCCCCCCGCACGCCGGAGCGAAACAGGAGCCGTGAGGCCTCACAAGCCAAAGCCACTGCGTAGCTGGCGACAAAGCAGATGATGGAAATTCGTGATACGAACTCGAGCATGGCGGTCCTCTGGCTGGCCGACGAATCGGCCATCTCTGATTCTAGCCCCGATTCCTGGCGGCAAACGGGGGTATACTCGGGAAATGTCGCAGCCCATCGCCCCTCCAGCCCCGCTCGATGCCCACGAACGCCGCCGCCAGTCGCTCATGATGCGGGCCTGCCGCCTGGAGCCGGTCGAGCGGACGCCCGTCTGGCTGATGCGGCAAGCTGGCCGGTACCTGCCTGAGTATCGAGCCGTTCGTGAGAAGGTGGGCTTCATGGAGCTTTGCAAGAGCCCCCGCCTCTCAGCGGAGGTCATGCTCGCCACCGTGGAGCGGCTCGGCGTCGATGCCGCGATCATCTTCAGCGATCTTTTGCCGCTCCTCGAGCCGATGGGCATGGATCTCGAGTTTGCCGCCGGTGAGGGGCCGGTAATCCACAATCCGATCCGCGATCCAGGCGACGTCAGGCGGCTTCGTGAATTCGAAGACCTCGGCCCGATGGGCTATGTCATGGACGTGGTGCAGGCCACACGGGCCGGCCTGATTGATTCTATTCCTGTGATCGGGTTTGCCGGGGCGCCCTTCACGCTTGCCGGCTACTGCATCGAAGGGGGCACGAGCAAGGCCTGGTTGCTCACAAAGTCGTTCATGTATCGCCACGAGGCGGCCTGGCATGACCTGATGAGCCGGCTGGCCCGTGCGGTGAGCCGCTATCTCATTGGCCAGCTCGACGCCGGCGCCCAGATCGTGCAGATTTTCGACAGCTGGGTCGGCTGCCTCAGCCCCGACGACTACCGCCGGTTTGTGCTGCCCCACAGTCGGGCGGCCATGGCCGAGGTGGCAAAGCGGGCACCGGTGATTCACTTCGCGACCGGCAATCCTGCCCTGCTACCGCTGTTGAGAGAGGCCGGCGGATCGGTGATTGGAATTGACTGGCGGATTGGCCTGGCAGATGGCTGGCGGATGGTCGGCCACGACCGGGCCGTGCAGGGCAACCTCGAACCGGCGGTGCTGCTCTCTGATCGCGAGACGGTCCGCCGTCGCACGCTTGATGTGCTTGCGGAGGCCACCGGCCGCCCCGGCCACATCTTCAATCTGGGCCACGGCGTGCTGCCACACACGCCGGTGGAAAACGTCCTCGAACTGATCGCGACCGTGAAAGGTGGTTGAAGACCGTCCTCTCCCGCAAAGGGTAGGGCGGCCAGCGGTAGAAGGGCAAGGAAGCGAGACCAACTACCGCACGGCCCTGTTCGTCGTGGTGCTCGCCCCGGCCACCTCGGGGGTCTTGCTCTCGCAGCCGCAACTGCCGGCACCGCAGGCGGCCCTGCCAGCCGCGAGCCTTGCCTCGATCGCCAGTGACGCAGGCGTGATCGAGAGGCCACCGAGCGCCGTGCAGCGAAGCTCGCGGGGCATCTGCTTCGCCACTCGCGCGGCGGTGGCCACGACCTCGTCGAAAGGGATCACTTCGGCAAAGCCCGCCTGCGCCATTGTTGCGCAGGCCAGGGCGTTGGCGGCAGCCATCACATTCTTGCCGAGGCAAGGCACCTCTACCCGATTGGCGACTGGATCACAGATCAGGCCGATCATGCTCTGCATCGCCAGCGACGCCGCCGTGAGCGCCTGCTCAAGTGGGCCACCTGCCAGGGTGATAATGGCCGCGGCCGCCATCGCCGCCGCGGATCCCCCCTCGGCCTGACAACCTCCCACCTCGGCAGCGAACGACCAGGGTGTGCAGATGAAGACGCCGATCAGGCCCGCTGCCAACAGTGCCCGAGCCATTGCCTCCTCATCAAGTTGCATCGATTCAGCGAGCGTGATGACAGCTGCCGGCAGGGCCGCGCAGGCGCCGGCCGTAGGTGCCGCAACGATCACGCCCATCGAGCTCTTCACTTCCATGAGCCCCGTTGTGGCCAGCACGATTCGATTGAGCACGGGATCACCCACCAGCCGACCGGCGGCAAGCGCCGCCGCATAGCCGGGGGCCTGCGCCGGGAGCACGCGGTCAGCGTATTCCGTGCCGGCGATGCCAGAGGCGATCGAGTGCCTCAGGAGCCGCACGATCTGCACCATGCGGTCGATCACCTCACGTTCGGTGAGGCCACCGCGGGCCATCTCGTAGGTGACAGCGTGTTGCCAAAGCGGGATGCCGCGGCCGGCATCCGCGGCAAGCAGTTCAGCAGCCGAGGAGAAAGGCACGCTCATCCCGCGGCGGGAGCGGACGGGCAGGACCGGCGCGAGCGAGGCGACGGCGGTGACTCCGGGCCTGGCTGCCAGCGTCGCCTGCACGGCGGTCGGCAGCGATGCATGGGTCTTTACCTGCACAAGTAGGCCGTGGTCGGCTGAGGCCAAGGCCACCGCATCGGGCTCGAAGCTGGGAACAAGCCCTTCGATGGCGGCGACGAGGCTTTCGGCGGCGGCTGATTCGCCCGCCGGTATGGCAAACAGCGTCTCGTGGTAGTCGCCGTGAATCGAGAGCGGGATCTCATCAATCGCGACCACCTCGATCATGCCGCCCCCGGTGGAGATCGCCCGCAGGGAATGACAGTGGTCTTCGCGGGTGAGCGTAAGCCGATAGGTGTTGGGGTGGGGGTCACCCACATCGACCGTCTCGATCCGCAGGTCGGTGCCCGCCGCGCGCAGGGCTGCGGCCGATTCGGGGAGTCGGGGGTCGTCGGCGTCCCAGCCGAGGAGGCCACCGAAGAGCCCCATGTCGGAGCCCTGCGAGTCGTGCGTGGTCGGCAGGGAGCCGGCGCGGTCAAACTCCACGAGCAGCGTCGTGGGTGTGCCGCCGACAAGGTCGCGGGCCAGTCTGCCGATCCGCAGGGCCGCGGCGCAGTGCGAACTCGACGGCCCCCGCATCACTGGGCCGATCACGTCGTTGAAGATGCTAACGAGCATGGGCACATGATCTCCACATGGGGCTCACAATGGTAGGAGCTCAGGTGCCGCGGCCTGGCCAGACATTCCACCAGGTGCAAAACTGCCGCCATTGCACCTCGAGAAATGCCCGCTGGCTATCAGTCAGGGCATCCGAGGGGTTGATCTGGCAGGCATAGGTGGCGTGTCCCTCCAGCACCATCAGATACTTGTAATAGAGGACCAGATCGGGCCCCTCATCAAAGTGTGAGAGCACGGCCAGAGCATTGTCGAGTTCGACCGCCAGCCGCCGGGCGGTCCCGTCACCGGCGGCCGCCGCGAGGCAGAGTTCCACCAGCCGCAGCACCGGCCGGGGCAGGGCGTTCCCCACGCCCGTGATCGCGCCCACCGCGCCGCATCGCACGATTCCATGGAAGACCTGCGTGTCGACTCCCACCATCAGCGCGAGGTCGGCATGGCCGCTGGTGATGTGTTCGGCCGCATAGGTGAGCGCGGCAGCGCCGCCAAACTCCTTGAAGCCGACGAGATGGGGAAACTCCGCCCGCAGGTCGAAAAACAGTGGAGCCTTCGTCTCGAAGCCATAATATGGGCTGTTGTAGATCACGGCCGGAAGTCCGGCGGCCGCCCGCAGGATGCCGGCGAAGTGGTGCCGCTGGGCCGCGGACGACGTGCCGCGAGAGAGCACCCGCGGGATCACCATCAGCCCCGCCGCGCCAACGTTCCGCGCGTGGGCCGCGTGCTCAGCGGCCCGCTGCGGATTTTGAGCGCCGGTCCCCACGATCACGGGAATCCCAGCCTTCACAAGCCGCGCTACACCCTCCTGCCGCTCGGCATCGGTGAGCAGCGGCCAGTCGCCCATCGATCCGCAATAGATCACGGCTGACATACCGTTTGTGATCAACTCCCGACCGGTGGCCACGAGCGCGTCGAAGTCGGGCCTGCCGTCGGCGTTGCAGGGGGTCATGAGGGCGGGCATGCAGCCGCGGAAGGGGTTCATCGTGAGGTTCCTTGTCGAGTGGTCGCTTACTTTGTCTGGGGCGTCGGCTTCGGGATCGGCTTGCCGGTGAGTTGGCCCGTGATCCAGTCGAGGCCTTCGAGGTTGTCGAGCAGGCGAACCTCAGCGTCGTGGTTGGTGTGATTGAGGATACCGATCGGGCCCGTGTAGCCGCTTTCGCAAATTATCCGGGCCAGTTCTACGTCGAGGTCCCCCTGACCGAGCACCATGATTTTTTGGCCTTTCCTGTCGCCCTCAGCCGTCATGCCATTGAGATTGAGAAAGTGCAGGTGCGGCAGCATCTGCGCGAGAGCCTCCTTAAACCTGGGCAGATGGTCGTGGCCATGGTGTTGGTTGTAGACGATGCCAACGTTCGGCAGGTTCACCGCCTCGCAGACGGCGACCATGTTTTCGGGCTCGCCGCCCCAGCCGCCATGGTTGTAGATGGAGAGCCGGCAGCCGGCCTTCGCCAGGGTCTCGGCAAGAGGACGGAGCCTGTCGGCAGCATGCTTCACCTTCGCCGCTTGGTCGAGTTCGCCAGGGGCGCCTGCCACCACCCAGAACGAAGGCGTGAGCCCCCGTGTCCTGAAGCTCTCAAGGAGCTTCGGCAGATCGGGTGGCGTGGTCCAAAACGCGTCGAGTGTGACACCGTGCTTTGCCAGCGCGTCCCACTCCTCGTCGAACGTCGGGATGTGTTCCTTCCGCCAGTCATAGGCGAAGCGTTTGAGCCCGAGCTTCTCGAGCATCGCAGCCCGCTCCTCGGGCCCGCGCTTCTTCGCATCGAACGGCACGATGCACCAGGCGATGAGATTATCGCGACGAAAGAGCTCCTTCGCCCGGGCGGGGACATCGACAGGCTCCGCCGCGCGGCCGCGCCGCATCAGACCGGCGAAGAGGACGAGGCTCGCAAGCAGGGCGATTGACACACGGCGACAGGGTGACATGAAGGGTCTCCTTCAGGACCGGGAGGGAAGGGGGCTCGTCATTCGACGATCAACACACCGTTCATCAGCTTCCAGTGGCCGGGGAAGGTGCAGAGGAAGGGGTAGCGGCCCGGCGTATCGGGCACGCTGAAGAAAATCGTCTGGCTTTTTCCCGGCTCAGTGATGTCGGCATAGGCGACCACGTCGTCGGTCTTCGGCACGTAATGCCGGGCCACGGCCTCGGGATCGACGATTAGGCCATCGGCGAGCGCGCCCACGGCGGCGAGCGTGCCAGGTTTGGCGAGCACCCAGTTGTGCGGAATGACGTCGGGGTTCACAAACGTGAGGGCGAGCTTCTCGCCGGGCTTCGCCCTGAGCTCCGGCGTTTTGTAGGCGAGGTTCGAGGCGGCCTCGATCGTGAGGGCACGTTTTCCCTCGACCTTCTTGAGCCAGGGATTCCGGACGGCCGCCTTCATCATGGCGACGTCACGGAGGATCGGATGGGCCGCCACGGGCCGTGTGACTTCTTGATAGTGTGGGAAATCGCGAAACGGCTGATCAAGGGCGTGCACCGTCGCAAACACGTCCCGCGTCTCGCCGCCGCCCACGGCCACATGCAGATGCAGCTGGTTGACCGGCTGGATGTCAGGCATCTCCAGAAACAGGCTCTGGCCGTCGGAGAGCACCGTGGCCGAGCGAATCGGGAGCGGATCATGCCCGACCGTGCCGTAGTGGCTCGGCGAGAATTCTGGTGAACCGTAGGAATCGCCGTAGCGGTAGTTCCAGCACTGGGCGAAGTGGTTGGCCGCTTCGCCAGCGATGCTCCGATCGAGCGGCGCCGAGAACCGCAGCAGCACGCCATTGCGATGGGCGTGAATGCCAATCGGCTGCTGCACGGTGCCGCCAGTGTACCGCACCCGCTGGAAGCAGCCGTCATCGACGCCGTAGACATGCCAGCCGTTCATGCCGCTCACATAAAGCTGGCCGTCCGCCGGGCTGAACCGCCCGCGGTGCACGCCGGAGCGGA
>JAQBZA010000143.1 GCA_027622795.1 Planctomycetota bacterium
GGGGCTTCGCCGAGTATGGCGGCAGCCACGACATCCCGTTCAGCAAGTCGGGCATCCGCTGTCGGGAATGGGCGGGGGTGCCTCGCACCGGGGCGGGAAGCTACGGGCTCGAGTTCGAGGACCATACCGACTGGGACTTCAACGACCTGCGGATCCGCATCGAGCCCTTGCCCGACGGCGACTTCCTGACCACGGCAATCTCGAAGAGCGCCGGGTTCACTTTCGACCTCAAGGATGCCTTCGGCAATGTCGTGTGCTCCGACTTCAAGCCCCCGAAGGCCGGGGTGTTGCCGGGGGGCGGCCGTTCGAGCTATGCAATCAACGCCCGCTCGCATTTAATGCGAGCAGGCGACTCCGACAAAATCCTCTGCGTCGAGTACCGCGGCAAGACGGTGGCCGACGTGGTAGGGCCCGGCTCGAAGGACTACTGGCCCGAGCGGGTCGGGGATCGCCACTTCGGTGTGGCCAACCTGCTCCATGTCGATGGCCACGTGTCCACCCGAACTGCCGAGGAGATCGATCCGCGGATTCGCGACTTTCACGAGGCCTTCTGGCGGCCCGCCCGCGATCACCGCAGCCGTTTCTAAACGCCGAGGGAAGGCTAGGTCGGCCGATGGCACTTCGGCAAGCGACGGCCGAGCGGGACGGATCACGAGGAGCAACAGCCGGGACTGGCCGGGCTGGATGCGGCCCGATCGTGGAGGTGCCGAGGTGCTTCCTGTCCACGCTCAAGGCCGGATTTTTTGTGGGTGCCGACCGGGGTATCTACGGAGGGGCCTCCCATGAGATTTTGCCGCGACGGATCCAATGATCTCCAATGGTCACGGAGCCGACGTCCGACAACCAGCCCCCCCTCCCCGGAACATCACAGCCGATGGCTACGCCGGTTTCCCTCGCCGTCAGCGACGCCGGGATCGATCTCGATCCCCGGCATCCGGGGTTCGTCGCCGACCCCTATCCGGCCTATGAGACCATGCGGTCGCTGGGCCGTGTCTTCCGCTGGCGACAGCTCGGCCACCGATGCTGCGGGCGATACGACGACGTCAATGCCCTCCTCCGCGACCGGCGGTTCGGCCGCCAGATTCTCCATCTGGCGACCCGCGCGGAACTCGGCTGGCCCGAGCCGGCTGAGCGACTGCGGCCGTTCGCCGATTTCGAAAAGCACTCCCTGCTAGAGCTGGAGCCGCCGCGGCACACGCGGCTGCGGGGTTTCGTCAACCCGGCCTTTCTGCCCCGGCAGATCGACCAGCAGCGGCTGGCCGTCGAGCGGCTCGCCGGCGAACTGGCCGACGGCCTGGCAAGCCGCCGCCGGTTCGACCTGATCGCCGACTTTTCCGCGCCCCTCGCAGTCGGGGTAATTGCAGAGTTTCTGGGAGTGCCGCGGAGCCTCGGTCCGCAGCTGCTCGCCTGGTCGCACGACATGGTGGCGATCTACCAGGCGCGGCGGGATCAGGCCATCGAAGACGGGGCGGTGCGGGCGACGGTGGCCTTTACCGCGCTCATGCGGGAGTACATCGCCGCCCGGCGTGCCGCACCGACCACGGATTTCCTTTCCCAGCTCGTGACCATGACTGATTCGGCAGGCGAAGGACTCTCCGACGACGAAGTCGTAACGATGAGCATTCTCCTGCTCAACGCTGGCCACGAGGCGTCGGTCCATGCCCTCGGCAACGGGGTGGCGGCGATGCTTGCCGTCCCGGTCAACCGCGAGGCGGTGCTGGCAGACCCGGCGGGGCATGTCGAGGAGATGCTCCGGTTCGACCCACCCCTGCACATGTTCACCCGCTATGCCCTCGAGGATCTCGAATACGCCGGCGAAACCTTCCGAAAGGGGGAGATCATCGGCCTCCTGCTCGGATCCGCAAATCGCGACCCGGCCAAGTTCTCCTCGCCTGATGTCTTCGATGCCAGCCGGGCTCCGAATCCGCACGTCAGTTTCGGTGCCGGGATTCATGCCTGCGTCGGAGCGCCGCTGGCCCGGCTGGAACTGCAGGTCGGGCTGAAGCTACTGTTCGGCCGGTTTCCCGGGTTACGCGTGGCGACTCCTCCGCGACCGCGAGACGCCTGGCATTTTCGGGGCCTGGAGTCATTGCTGGTGGAGTGGGGCTGAAGCTGACCTCGCACGGCGGTGAATCGACTCGCGGAGCCCGGTGGCGCGACAGGGGCAGGTCAGCCGCCACAGGGCTGACCGCGGGCAGGCGGCTTCGTCAGCCGACCTGCCGGCCGGGCCGGCGGAGGATCGACCAGTTCTGGTCGCCTCCCAGGATCGTACTCGACCCCTGCAGGGAGCCTTCCATCAGCCTGACGAGGTTCACGCCGGTCGAGCCCTGCCGCCAGAGCACGTCGCCATACCCGTCGAGACCGAAACGAGAGCTCGACGCCACGAGTTAGCGAGAATGGGGTGTCTGCAGGACTTCCACGGCGTCGCTAACGGTAAAGCTTCCGGGCTTCTGACGCGGTGGGAACTCGTTGAAGGTTGCCAGAAACTCTCCCGCCATCTTCTGCGCTGGCATCACGAGATAGAGCTTGCTGAGCGACCAGTCCCAGTAGGTATTGCTGGTGATCTCCGCTCGCTCATAGGGGTCGGTGCGAAGGTTGAAGATCAGGGGTGCCCGAGTCTTTTTGAATCTCTCGACCCAGATCCGGGCGGTGCCCTCAACGGGCATGTATGCAAAATGCATCTTCCAGTTGTCGTATCGCATCGCCAGGAGGTCGCCCCCGTCGGAGAAGTAAAAGAACTCATCACGAGGGCCGCGCTGCTCTTCACCAAGCAGGAATGGCAAAAAGTTGTAGCCATCAAGATGAACACGGAAGCGATGGCCGTCGGCGTCATGTCCGACGAGCAACTTTTCCTTCACGTCAGGTTCGCCAGCCGCGGCGAGCAGTGTGGGCAGCCAGTCGAGGTTTGACATGATCTCGTTGGAGATGCTGCCGGCCTTTATCTTGCCCGGCCAGCGAATCAGGAATGGGGCTCGGTAGGCGCCTTCCCACCCGGTGTTCTTCTCGCTGCGAAAAGGCGTCATGCCGGCGTCTGGCCAGGTGTTCATGTGAGGCCCGTTGTCAGTGCCGTAGATCACGATCGTGTTGCCTTCAATGCCGGCAGCGGTGATAGCATCAAGCACCGTGCCGACATTGTGGTCGTGGTCGATCATCACGTCGTGGTAGGCCGACTGCCACCGGCCAGCCTGACCCTCACTTTCGGGCTTCTCGTGCGTACGAAAGTGCATATGCGAGAAGTTGATCCAGGTGAAAAACGGTTTGCCCTCACTCGCGAGCAGGCGGATCGTTTCAGCAGCACGTTCTGCCATCTCGTCATCAATGGTTTCCATCCGCTTGCGAGTGAGCGGCCCCAAGTCTTTGATCACCTGCTTGCCAACCCGGCCAAACCGTGGATCTTCAGTCAGGTCATCGATGGTGCTCGCACGGCACTCGAGAATGCCACGTGGCCCAAAGGTTGCCAGAAATGTCGGATCCTTGGGGTAATCTCGGTCTTCGGGTTCCTCCATAGCATTGAGGTGATAGAGGAAGCCGTAGAACTCATCGAATCCGTGCACCGTGGGAAGATGTTCATTGCGATCACCAAGATGGTTCTTGCCAAACTGAACAGTGGCGTAGCCATGGTTCTTGAGCAACTGAGCGACTGTGGGATCCTTGGCGGATAGTCCAAGCGGTGCGCCAGGGAGGCCAACTTTTGTGAGCCCGGTGCGGAAAGGATATTGTCCCGTGATGAACGCACTGCGTCCGGCAGTGCAGGATTGTTCTGTGTAATAATCGGTAAAGAGCATGCCAGCATGGGCAATCGAGTCGATGCGGGGCGTCTGGTAGCCCATCAGGCCTTTCGTGTAACAACTCAGGTTGGATTGGCCGATATCGTCGCCCCAGATGACTACGATATTTGGCTTGTCTAGCGGCTCTGCTGCGTACGACTGCTCTCCGGTTACGAGCAGCAAGACACCGCACAGCAACATGGCTGCTCGTAAGATGAGTCTATGTTCACAAACAGGTGATTGAGGAAGCATCGTCACGGCTTATTGGCCTCCGCGTCTTCGTGGTGCATGACCCAGTCGCGAACCATAGCGACAAACTTTTCTGCCTGGTCCTGGTAGCAGAAGTGGCCACAGTTGGGAAAAATTGTGAGCGATGATTGGGGCAGCATGCGTGCCAGACGGGTGCCGTTGTCGATAAACAGCATTTTGTCGGCGTCGCCCCAGAAGACCTTCGTGGGGAGTGTGATCTTTGTGAGTTGCGGCTCCAGGCCCGCGAGCGACTTGGGATAGTCGATGAACCAGCGAAACATGTTGTTCATGCGACCCGCCAGGCCGGCGATGTAGTCGCTGGTTTCTTCTTTCGAGGGCTGATAGTTGACGTAGCAGAGTCGGTTGGCCCCTTCGATCCCTGCACCGGGCCCGGCCACCCGCATCACCGTTCGCCAGAATGCAGAATGAATAAGCTTCTCAATCAGGCTGCCGTTGCTGCTGGCGACGAGGCAGGGGCCATCACCGACAAGGATGCTTGCGGCCTGGCAGGCGGGGGAGGCCGCATAGGTCAGCGCGGCCGGCATGCCAATGTCGGGGCCGACGATGTGGGGTCGCTTGATACCCTTGGCTCTGATGAACTCGGCGAGAAACTCGGCCTGGCGTGTGAACGACATCCACTCTTCACCGCCCTCGCTCCCACCAAAGCCTGGCAGGTCGTAGGCCACGAGTTGGAAGTCGCGGCCAAGCGGCTCCCAGATTGAGTCAAATGCGAGGATGCTTTGGGGGAGCGGATTGAGCAGCAGCACCGTTGGGCCAGCGTCTTGTCCGCCGCGTGCGAATCGCACGTTGACCCCCGCCACGGTGTCGAACTCCAGCGGAATCTGTGGAGCGGTTGTTC
Source organism: Planctomycetota bacterium (assembly GCA_027622795.1). Lineage (GTDB taxonomy): Bacteria > Planctomycetota > Planctomycetia > Pirellulales > UBA1268 > CACORA01. Next base: position 4,876 of record JAQBZA010000143.1, read on the forward strand.
GAGGCGGCTGCCGATCGGGTGATGCGGCCTGCAGGAGCCGCATCACCGGTCGTTCGGGTGAAACCAGCATCAACGCCGAAGCATTCAGGCGATCGAGCCCGTTGATGCGATAAGTGCGGGGTTTTGCCATGGTTTGTGTCACTCCTGTAAGCGGTAGATGGTATCAGTCGTTCTCTCTCGTCGGCTGCGGGCTATCCGTATTTGGCAAGCCCGGCTACGCTGAAACTATCCGGATTCAACCACGACCTTTCGATCCAGCGAGAGCGATGACGCGACACCGGGAATCGTTTCATGATCTCGACGCGATGACCCGGCTGTTTGGCCGTTGGAATGGGTCTTTTCTCCAGCTCTCCCGAGGACAGTTTGCAGCCGAGGCGGGAGTTGCGCAGGGAACGAAGTTGCGGTGCTTTCAGGTGCAGGCCAATCAGCACGTGAGAACTCTCGGAGGAGCGGATGGCACGACCTGCACACTGATTCCTGTGACAGAGCCACTCGGGGAGTGTTGCTGGCAGCAGCGGCGGGTTGCTGCTGGCGAGGTGATTCTTCGCGGTTGCGATATTCCCTACGACGCCAGCATTGAGCCGGACGCGAAAGTCACGGCATTGCTCGTCTCGGAGCATCGACTTCGAGAAGCGCATCGGTCATTGATGGGTCGTGAGATCGACCATGCTTTATCAGGATGGCATTCCCTACGGGGGGCCCCCATCCGAGTTCCGCGACTGCTCGCGCGAGTTGGGGAGTTTCTGGCTGCATCGGCTTCTACAGCTGTGGGGGCCGCTGTCTGTGAAGATGCCTGCTTGAGAGAACTCGTGGCATGCATTGCGGATGGGCCCGCAGAGATCTGGCCGCTGGCATCCCGAGCGGCACTGGTAAAAACCACCCTGGAGTTTCTCCACAGCACACTCAATCGCCCTGTTTCGAGCCTGGAGATCTGCCAGGCTGTGCGAGCGAACGACCGCACGTTGCGGTTGGCGTTTCAGGAAAGGTTTGATGTGGGACCGGTCGCCTATCAGCGGATTCTGCGGATGCACGCGGTCCGCAAGGCGTTGAAAAACGGGGAAATGCGGAGTGTTCGAGAGGCAGCATTGATCTTTGGGTTCACGCGACTGGGGAGTTTTGCTGCGGAGTACCGAATCCACTTTGGTGAGCGGCCCTCAGAAACGCTGGGCAGCCGACCGAGCGGCGACTGATATCCGCATTCGGCAACGTTTTGCACGGCAGTGTCCCATACACTCGTGATGATCTGCTGCTCGACTCCCGCAATCTCAAACACACGTTCGCAATGCACCACCCACCGAACAACCTGACCTCTGCAGTTTCTGTGGTCGTCGATCTTCCGTATGAACGGTTTGATCTCGCCGGTTGGCTTCCTAACTTCACAAACGAGGAGTATCTCGCCTGCACGCCTGGCACCAAGGCGCATCGGCAGATGTTTGTCTACCGCGGCGATGATGGAAAGAACGTCTACCGCAATGACGAGATGTGCGGTGGGATCTTCATGACGCAGCTCTATCGAGAAGCGATCATGGAGCGAGACCATGTCTTGCTGGTCAGCCCACGGACCAAAGGCCGGTTTCTTGAACGGGTTCCCATGGCCTTCCAGATCACGTGGGACATGAAGGTTGAGCCCTTTGGCGAACGGCAGAGCCTGTTTACCTGCGGGATCGGGAGTCGTCTCAATCTGCTCTACAGGATGGCCAGTCTTTTCATCTGCCTTCAGTTCTGGGCAGATGCCCACTGCGAGGAAGAAACCCCACACTTTGCTGAGAGCGCAGCGAGGTGGGCGACTCGAAACGAGAGCGAACGTCCGGCGTCGTTTGTGAGCCCGACCCGAGGTTGAGGCCGTATGCTCATGGGGCCGCTCTCGTAGCGGTGAGCGTCGGTGCTTCTGCCGGCGAAAGGTGCCTCTAGAGACGGGTCTTTACGATGACGCTCCTTGATCGTTTTCTTTCCTACGTTCGCATCGATACACAGGCGGATGAGCATTCAAATGCGAGCCCAAGCACGGCGAAGCAGCTGAACCTCTGCCGCCTGCTGGCGAGTGAGTGCGAGGCGATGGGGCTTGCCGATGTGTCGCTCTCGGAGCATGGCGTTGTGATGGCGACTGTGCCTGCCACCGTGCCGCACGACGCTCCAACGATCGCCTTGGTTGCCCACGTCGATACGTCTCCCGAGACCTCTGGAACCAACGTGAAGCCAGTCGTGCATGCCAACTACGACGGGTCTGACCTTGTTCTCCCAGGTGATCCTTCAAAGGTGCTGCGGGTCACCGACAACCCGGAGCTGACACAGCTCGTTGGTGGCACGATCATCACATCCGATGGCACGACCCTGCTGGGGGCGGATGATAAGTCGGGTGTGGCGGTGATCATGGCAGCGGCCGAGCGGCTGATCACGAAACGGGAGGTGCCGCATGGGCCGATTCGGCTGGTCTTTACTTGTGACGAAGAGGTGGGCCGCGGGACGGAGAACCTCGACGTGCCGTCCATCGGAGCGATGGTCGGTTACACCCTCGATGGCTTTGGCCAGGGCGTGATCAACGCAGAGACGTTTTCCGCTGACCTGGCGGTTGTGACCGTGACGGGGATCAACACCCATCCGAGCGTGGGCAAAGATGCCCTCGTCAACGCGATCAAGATTCTCGCTGAGTTTCTCGACCAGCTCCCCAAAGCAACACTCTCTCCAGAAACCACCGAGGGCC
>JAQBZA010000144.1 GCA_027622795.1 Planctomycetota bacterium
GTTGCTCTGGTCGGCAAACAGGGAACTCCGGTGTGATTCCGGGACGGCCCCGCCGCTGTGTCCAAGTGAATCGTGAGACTGTTTGAGACAGTTTCAGGAAGGGGACCGGTTGCTTTCGAGCCATTGCCTGACTCCCGCGCAAGCGGGCGTTCGGTGAGAAGGCTGCAACTGGTTCAGCTTGGGAGTCAGAAGACCTACCAGTGTCGATGGGAGCGCGTAATGCTGCGCGGGCGGCATTCCGGGCACGGCCCGCGTGTGTGGGTCGGTGACGCAGTTGATTGAACTGGCAGTTGGTTCAGGACAGTAGCCTCGCGCAGGTGTTCTCTGCGTGGTGGAATGTTGTGGCTGACTGCTCAGGAGGTCCTGATGGAAGTACGCGCGTTTTTCACGGGGGGCGGAAGAGCCGTTGTCGGCCCGCACCGGCCGTCAGCCGGGTTTTCATTGGTGGAACTTCTTGTCGTGATTGCGATCATTGGTGTGCTCGTGGGACTTCTCTTGCCGGCGGTCCAGGCGGCCCGCGAGGCGTCTCGGCGAACGAGTTGCGCGAGTAACCTGCGGCAGTTGGGACTCGCCCTGCATGGGTATGTGAGTGCAAATCGCGATCGAATCGTTTCACAAGCCGAGTGGGGGCCCAACTGGGAGGGCCCCACATATTGGTTTGGTCTTCGGCAGGGGAGCACAGTGGACTTCGAGCAGGGCCCGTTGAATCCGTTTCTGGAAGGGTATGGAGCCGTGTACCAATGCCCCAACTTTGGGGATTCCCACGTGGAAAAAACCGTAATCGGCGATCGATTCATTTCGTCCTACGACTTGAACTCCGCCATTGGTCCCCCTACGGGCGGAGGCGGTCCATGGGCGTACGGGACTGTCCGCAAGCGGCTGGCAGAATTTCGTGAGACCTCGCGGGTTGTCGCGTTCGCCGACAGTGCCCAGGTGGACAGCTCCTCGCCGTACGAGTTTCGAGAAAATCTTGGGGGACTGCAAAAACCGAGCGGAGGCTGGCCCGACATCCACTTTCGCCACACCGATTTCGCCAATGTGGTTTTTCTCGACGGTCATGTTGAGCCGAGGGCGTATCGTCATGACGTCGACACCAGCGCCTGGTGGGCCAACCCTAGCGATCATGCGATTCTGCAGGCACGGATGGAGTTTTTTCGCCTCGGGTTCATCTATCCAGATGGCGCTGATGGGTCAGCCGCAGATGATCGTCTGTACGACCCACGCTCTTGAGGAACTGAGGAAGCTGAGACCATGAAAGATATGCGTGTCTGGGTTGGAGTTGGTGGCCTCACGGTGGCAGCATGGTTGATGTATCCATTTCTGTTTCCGCGACAGGCTCCTGTTGTGCAAAATGAAATAGTTCCTCAGATTTCTTACATCTGCAGAAAGAGCGGTGCGGTATTCACCCTTCCGCAGAGTGGCGATGTGGTGGAAAATCCGAAGACCGGGGAGTCGGCACTCGTGCCAGCGGTGTACGATGCCCGTCGCAAGAAATGGGTGGCAGGACCACCGCTCGAGGTGATGCGTCAGCAGCGTCTGTTGAAGGCGGTCAAGTGATCGACCCTGGCTCCGATCAAGACAAATTCGAAAGGAGAATGCTCGTGATTTATTGCGTGATGATCGCAGCCATTGTGTTGCGTGTGATGCTCGGTATCAGCGAGATGCCTTTTGCTAACGTGATGCCACTGATGGCAATCGCGTTTACGAGTTCCGCCTGTCTCGACAGACGGCATGACTGGCTTGTGCCCGTCTTGATGTTGTTGGGCTCTGATGCCGTGCTGAACGTTCATTACGGTTTCGGGCCCATCGGTTCGTGGACGATTGTGTCGCTGGTCTGTATCGTTCCGTTCGCGCTTGCGGGTCGCTGGGTGACTGGTCACAGGTCAGTGTTCTTGATGGTGTCGGGCAGCCTTGCCTGCACGATGATTTTTTATCTCGTGTCGAACACGGCGAGTTTCCTGACCAGCCCGGACTACCCTGCGGGATTCGCCGGTTGGGTGCAGGCGCTAACGGTTGGGCTACCTGGTTATCCGCCCACATGGACATTCCTTCGAAACTCTCTCATCGGCGACCTCTCATACACCGTGTTGTTGATTGCCGTGCTGAATTGGTTGAAATCCCGTACGGGCCAGCCATTGGTGCCCGTGTGGCCAGTGCGGAGCTTGGGGGCGACATGACCGACGTTGCCGCCCAGGTTGCCGCCGGCTGGCTGCGGAAAACACAGCCGGCCGGCGCTCTGGGCCGGCTCGAGGAGGTGGTGTGCCAGTTGGCGTCCGTCCAGCGGCGGGAGCAGCCTGTTCTCGAGAGGCTGGCCTGCCATGTCTTCTGCGGTGACCACGGTATTGCCCGCCGAGGAGTCTCAGCCTATCCGCGGGAAGTGACGGCCCAGATGCTGGCCAACCTGCGGGACGGTGGAGCTGCCTCGGCTGTGCTCTGCCGTGAACTCGGTATCCGGTTTACCGCCCACGACGTGGGCGTCGATCACGATATCCACGATCCGGCGCGGGTCTGTCGTGGTACCCGCGATCTGCTCGTCGAGCCAGCGATGACTGCTGCCGAAATGGCTGCGGCCATGGACATCGGGAAGGGAGCCGTGGAGTCTGCCCAGGCTGATCTCGTCATCCTCGGCGAGATGGGGATCGGCAACACGACCGTCGCAGCAATTCTTGCCCAGCGGCTGCTTGGTGGAGAACCCAGTTATTTTGTTGGCCGTGGCACTGGTATCGACGATGCGACGTTTGCCCGAAAGCAGGCGGCAGTCACTGAGGCGGCCTGCCTGCCGCTCGAGACAGATTCACCGCTGGAGGTAATGCAGCGGTTGGGAGGGCTTGAAATAGCCGCGATGGTGGGTGGGTATCTTGGGCTTGTCGAGAGCCGGACAACGGCGCTTGTCGATGGCGCCATCGCCTCCGTGGCGGCCTTGATCGCGGTCTCACACGATGCGCGGGTACGTCCCCAACTTATCTTTGGCCACTGCTCACCAGAGCCAATGCACCGGCGTGTGTTGGAATCGCTCGGGGCCCGGCCGCTCCTTGACCTCGACCTCCGGTTGGGCGAAGCGACGGGCGGCCTCATGGCCGTGCCGATCCTGCGACTGGCTCTGGCTCTCTATGAAGGTATGGCGGAGTTTCAGACGTCGGGTGTGAGCGAGAGGCTGCCGTGATGGGAATCATCGATCAGATCAGCCGTGAATGGCGGACCCTGGTGGAGTCGCTGCGTTTCTTCACAAGGCTGCCACTGGGGTATGCGCCGCACGATGCTGGCCTCTTGGCCCGCAGCCACCCATGCTTTCCGGTCGTCGGCGCGGTGGTCGGCGTGATTCTCCTCACCACCTTCCATCTTGTGGAGCCGCTGCTTGGTCGCGCGTTAGCCGTCCTTGTGATGCTTGCTGGAGGGTGGGTGCTTACCGGGGGCTTTCATGAAGATGGCTTTGCCGATGTCTGCGACGGGATGTGGGGCGGCTTCACACCGCAGCGCCGGCTGGAGATCATGAAAGATTCGCGTGTGGGGACCTTTGGCAGCCTCGGCCTGATCTGGCTGGTGGCAATGAAGGCGACGGTGCTCGGAGAACTGGATTCCGGTCTCCTCGGGCCAGCCGTTTTCATCGGCCACGTCGTGGCCCGCGCTTCATCGGTGCTCATGCTGGCGGTCTTCCCGACAGCCCGCAGTGACGGCGGGGGCCGGAGTTCACTGTTTGTCGGCCCACCAACGTGGAGCGGTGGTGTCGCAACCGTCGTGGTGACCTTGCTCCTCACGCTTTGGCTTCCGGGCGGGTTGGTTGCTCCGGCAGTCGCCACCGGAGTGTCGTTGCTCTGTGGACTCTGGTTCGTGCGTACGCTCGGAGGCATCAATGGCGACACGCTGGGCGCGACCAACCAGCTCAGTGAACTTGCCGTAATGCTCTGTTTCGTGGTCGGCTCTACTCCCGTGTCATGAAACTCTTCCTCATTCGTCATGCCCGGCCGCTCCGTTCTGGCGTGTGCTATGGCCAGACGGACGTGCCCTGTGAGCCGCTGCCCAATCAGTTCCTGTGGGCTGACACCCGGCCGCAGCGAGTTGTGGCCTCCGACCTCGGTCGCTGCCGTGAACTCGCCGTTCAGATCGCAGCGGCATGGGAGTGCCCACTCGAATTCGAACCGCGTCTCAGGGAGATGGACTTTGGGGAATGGGAGAACCGTTCCTGGGATGCGCTCGGCCGGGAAGACGGGGCACGGCTTGATCGCTGGATGGCCAACTACCTCGTCGAGCCGCCGCCGGGAGGGGAAAGCTATCGGGTGCTTGCTGACCGGGTCGGTCGCGTGCTGGCAAAGGCGGAGGCTGCTGGCGACGACGTTGCCTGGGTGACGCATGCCGGGCCGATTCGCGTCGTCTTGGCTCAGTTGCTCGGGCTGTCACCGGAGGCCACGTTTCGGTTTGAGCCACCGTATTTGGGCTGCTCGGTGCTGCAACAGTCCGCGACGGGCTGGTCGCTTGCGGCCTGGGGATTGCCACTGGTTCATGCACAGCAAGCAGCTCAAAGGGCGAGTGATGTCGGCAAGAATGTCGAGGGCCACACCGAGCTCATGGTTGCGCCACAGTCTGGCTCGGGGGCCGCGGCTGCCGCCAACGCCGTGGCCTGGGACCGGCTCGCGCGGGAGCGGGCTGCGCTGGCGCGGCCGGCGGTTGATGAGGCGTTTGGCAATCCGCGGGGCTGGCTCGGTGAGGGAGGGCCACAGGGTCGGCGGTGGCTGCCAGAACGACTCGATGGCCTTGAGGTGCTCTGCCTCGCCGCCGGCGGTGGCAAGCATGGGCCCCTCTATGCGGCGGCCGGGGCAAAGGTGACCGTGCTTGACATCTCGCCGGCAATGCTTGACCTCGACCGTCAGGTGGCCCGCGAACGGAAGATCGACTTCGCGATCGTTCAAGGTTCGATGGACGATCTTTCCATGCTCGGCCGCGGACGATTCGATCTGGTTGTTCATCCGGTGAGCACCTGCTATGTGCCCGATGTCGTGCGGGTATTTCGCGAGGTAGCGCAGGTCATTAAGCCGGGCGGACTCTACGTGAGCCAGCACAAGGCACCAGCGAGTCTGCAGGCGACGCTCGAGCCGACGGCTTCGGGTCGCTACGAGTTGATCTATCCGCAGACGTCGGCCGGACCGCTGCCTCCCGCGGCACCGTCGCGGCTACGGGAGGCCGGCACCCACGAATTTGTCCATTCGCTGGCGGCGCTCCTCGGCGGGATCTGCGCGGCGGGGTTCACGATCGAAGACGTTGGCGAACCGGATCATACCCGGCCCGCCGCCACGGCTGGATCATTTGCCCACCGCGCCGCCTACCTGCCGCCCTATCTGCGGGTGTTGGCCCGGAAAAAATTGGGGACGGGAGCGAATTTTCTGGAGCGAGTACCATGAACGAACTCGAGGATTGAAATTCGCTCCCGTCCCCAATTTTTTATGATTTGCCTCAACGTACTCCTGACCGCGAAAGACGCTGCCGACGTGCCGAAGATTCGTGACCTGCTCGCTGAGGCGTGTCGCAAGAGTCGGGCTGAGCCGGGCTGCCTGCGGTTTGATGTCTATCACTCCACCGCCGAGCCCCGGCGGTTTACGCTGGTCGAACACTGGGAGTCACAAGAGGCGCTCGAGGCCCACCGTCTCGCCGAGGCCTACACCCAGGTCTACAAGCCCCACGTGATGCCGCTGGTCGATCGCGAAGGCCATCCCGCCACGCTACTCGTCGAGTAAAATGGGGACGGGAGCGAATTTTTAAAACCGAGCTTTGACGGCTGTCCACGCGAGAGAAAACTCGCTCCCGTCCCCTATTTCCATGCTGCTCCTTATCGACAACTACGATTCGTTCACCTGGAACCTTGTGCAGCGGTTCGGCGAGATTGCGCCTGATCTGTCTGTCGAGGTGCATCGCAACGACCAGATCACCGGCGATGAGGTTGCGGCCAAGGCACCGAGCCACCTTGTCATTTCACCGGGGCCCTGCACGCCCGACGAGGCGGGCATCTCCTGCGAACTGGTGCGACGGTTCGCGGGACGGATGCCGATCCTGGGCGTCTGCCTTGGCCACCAGTCGATCGGCCAGGTGTTTGGCGGCAGGATCGTGCGGGCCAAACAGCTGATGCATGGGAAGGTCGACCAGATCGAGCATGCCGGGAAGGGGCTCTTCGCCGGGCTCCCCAGCCCCATCGAGGCCACCCGCTATCACAGCCTGATCATCGATCCGCCGACGGTGCCGCGCGACTTCGAGGTCGACGCCTGGTCGACCGCCCCCGATGGCAGTCGGGAGATCATGGCGATTCGTCACGCCACGCTGCCGGTCTACGGCGTGCAGTTTCATCCCGAGAGCTTTCTGACGCCGGCGGGCTACGACCTGCTCCGCGGTTTCCTGGGGGATGCGGTGAGGGCATGATCGATCTGGCCGACGCCCTTGCCCTGATCGAGCAGACGGCGACACCACTGCCGCCGCGTCGGCAGCGGCTCCTTGATGCCTGCGGCCGCATTCTCGCGGCGCCGGTGGTGGCCGACGTCGATTCGCCCCCCTGGGATCGGGCGATGATGGATGGATTCGCGCTGCGGAGCGACGATGTCTTGGCGGCAGGCGGCGCCGCAGTGGAGCTCGATGTCGTCGTCGATCTCGCCGCGGGCGACGTGACGGCGGTCGAGATCAAGCCGGGAGGCTGCGGGCGGATCATGACCGGGGCGCCGATTCCCCGGGGCGCCGATGCGATCATCCCGGTGGAGCTGGCGATCGACGGCACGGGCAATGCGCATGCTGGGAGCAGGGTGCGACTGCGGGATGAACGATTCCGCGCCGGCCAGCATATCGCCCGGCAGGGGGCGGCTTTTCAGCGTGGGCAGCCGGTGCTTCCGGCCGGCACGCCCCTTGCCGCCGGTGCGATCGGCCTGGCCGCCGAGGCGGGGGCGACTCATGTCGTCGCCGCGCCGTCGGTTCGCGTCGCGATTCTCTCCACCGGCAGTGAACTGGTGCCACCGGACACGGTGCCGGCCTTTGGGCAGACCCGCAACTCAAACGGTCCGATGATCGCGGCGGCGGTGCAGCTGCTCGGTGCCGAGCCGATCCCGCTCGGCATCGCGGCCGACAAGCCGGAAGCGATCCGGGCCGCAGTCGCCCAGGGGCTCGCCGCCGATGTGCTCGTGCTCTCGGGCGGCGTGTCGGCGGGTGATCTCGACCTCGTGCCGGAGATCTTCCGGCAGTGCGGGGTCGAGAAGGTGTTTCACAAGGTGCGGCTCAAGCCGGGCAAGCCGGTCTACTTTGGAATCCTGCGGCGGAACCATGCGCCGCCGACGCTGGTCTTCGGCCTGCCGGGGAATCCGGCCAGCAGCCTCGTCTGCTTCGATCTCTTCACGCGGCCGGCGGTTCAGATGCTTGCCGGTCGGCCACGCGGGCAATGGCATCTGCCTCGCTGCCGGGCGCGGCTGACCGCGGCCACCAAAGCCGCACCGGGGCGGCCGGTCTACCTCCCCTGTACCCTCGTGCGGAGCGGCAACGGCCTCGAGGCTACGCCGCTGCCGTGGACCGGCTCGAGCGATCTGGTGG
>JAQBZA010000145.1 GCA_027622795.1 Planctomycetota bacterium
ATGGCGGCTTTAGGTGCTGTGTTTCCCGCGGCCGTCATGCTGGCGGCCGGCCGCGCCTCCCGGGGGCGTCTCGATCCCGATCTCGCGGTGGTTCTGCTCTATGTGCTCATTCCGGAGGGAGTTTGTTTGCTCGGGCTTTTGGTGACGATGTCACCCGTTGTCTCGGATGAACTCGAGCGGGGTACTTGGGTTCATGTGACCGTACGGCCAGCCGGCCGGTCGTCACTTCTTCTGGGGACGTTTCTTGCATCCATCGTGTGGACGGGTGTCGTAGCCATCGTGGCCCTCGGTCTCGCGCTGATGGTGACGAGAGTCTGGCACCCAGAGGCCGTGCTCGTGGCTTTTTCGGGGCTCATCATTCTCTCCTGTGTCGGCCGAGCTGCGCTTTTTGCGTTGCCGGCGGTCATCATGCCGAAGCGGGCGCTTGTCGCAAGCGTGGGCGTGGCGATCGTGGTTGAGTATCTTGCCGGGGTTCTCCCGGCGGTCGTGAATCAAGCTACGATCAGTCTGCGACTGCGGACCCTGCTCGTGGAGTGGATGGGATGGCGCCGGAACCTTCCAGTGGAGGTCCAATTGCTCGTCGACACACAGCCCGCGTGGATCCAAGTGGTCGCCGTCTTCGTTGTGGCCATGATGATGCTGACCGTGGCACTTAGCATCCTCGAGCGACGACAATTTCCGCCAAGCGAAGAGGTCTGACATGATCGAGGTTGTCGATCTTGTGAAGGACTACCGCGCCGGTGATGGCAGCGTGGTTCGCGCCGTCGATGGGATTTCCTTGCATGTTGCTGCGGGAGAGACGGTGGGTCTGTTGGGGGCCAACGGTGCCGGAAAGACCACGACGCTGCGCGTGTTGGCGACGCTGCTGAAGCCCACGTCGGGAACGGCCCGCGTCGCCGGCTACGACGTGGTGGCAGACCCGGTGGGCGTGCGTCGGAATCTTGGGTATGTGTCGGCGACAACCGGCGTACCCGACAGGCTCACGCCACGGGAGATTTTCACGTCATTCGGCCGTCTCCATGGCCTCGATCGTGATGCGACCGCGGTCCGGGTAGAGCACCTTCTTGATGCGCTCGACCTCGCTTCGTGCGCTGATCGACCGGCGGGCCGGCTCTCCTCCGGGCAGCGGCAGCGAATATCACTGGGGCGCGCGCTCGTCCATGATCCTCCCGCGCTGGTCCTGGATGAGCCAACCAACGCGCTCGATGTGCTCGGAGCCCGCGATCTACTCGCTATGGTCGGCCAACTTCGGGCCGAGGGACATGCGATCCTCATCTCGACGCATCGGCTTCACGAAATCGAACATCGGTGCGATCGGTTCGTGATTGTCCACATGGGCCGAATCGTGGCCACCGGCACCCGTGATGCTCTTGTTGCCGACGGAGCCGGGCTGGAAGATGCCTTCTTTGTGGCAGTAAGCCGGAGGGTGTTGTGATGGCTCATAGAGGGCGGCACGGCAGCCAATCCCGCTGGCAGGCGGCTGGCTGGGTGGCCCGTCGCGAGTTGATGGAATTTGTCCGTGACCGCCGGACCCTCGTGATCACGCTCCTGTTGCCGATGATCAGCTACCCGATTCTGGCGTTGGCCACCACGCTTGGCTTGAGGACGGGCGTTATGGAGGCGGAGGCCCGGCTGGCTCCGACGACGGTGATGGTGGTGGTGTCGGGGGCTGATGCCCAGCCGTTCATCGAGCGGATCGAGGCCATGATTGCCGCCACCGATTCCAGCGGCCGTAAAGACTGGCCCGCTGAAACGGTATTCAAGGACATCCCTGGGACACTGGCCCAGGAAGCGATCGACAGCGGTGCCGCCGACCTGTGGCTCCACGCTGAGCGCGGCTTGATCGCTGGACTTGATGCCGAGGGCACCATGTCGATCACCGTGCAGGCTTCGACTGTGCGCCCACCGACAGTTGCGGCTCGGAGGCAGTTTCTCGCCCTGATAGACAGCTTTTCAGAGGAAGTCCGGCGTCGACGCATCAAGGCTGCAGGACTGCCCGCCACCGTGCTGGAGCCAATCACCTTACGAGTGGTGGGCGACCAGCCACGCGGGGAACTTCCCGTGGGTGAGATCATGAACACCGTCGCCGGCGGGGTGCTTGTGCTCCTGGCGGTGCTCCCGATGACGGGGGCCTTCTATCCAGCGATTGATGCGATCGCTGGTGAGAAGGAGCGGGGCACGATTGAGACGCTTCTCATTGCCCCGTGCTCTGCCCATGAGATTGTGCTCGGCAAGTTTTTGGCCGTGTTTGTGATCACGCTGGCTACACTGGCAGCCAACGTCGCATCGATCGCCGCCACGAGTGCCGTATCGCTCAAGCTCCTCTCCACCGGTGGATCGCCGTCGTTGGCCTTGGCAACGGCGGGCGGGATCACGATCACGCTCATCGTCTTCATCGGGCTTGCCGCGGTGGGGGCCGCGACGTGCCTGGCAGTCACGACCGCTGCCAAGAGCGGCAAAGAGGCACAAAATACGCTCACTCCCGTGATTTTGTTGGTGAGCGCACTGGCTGGGGCAGCGCTGCTGCCCGGCATGCAGTCCAATCGGCTGTTGCCCGCTGTGCCCTTCGTAGGGCATGTGCTCGTGTCGCACGCGGCTTTCATGGCGGCCGAGGCTGAGGAAGCAACGTCAATCGGTTGGCTGTTGTTGCTGTCGCTGAGTGGATCGGTGGCGGTCACGTGGCTTCTCCTCCGAATCACGGCCGTGATGTTGACCGATGAAGATATCCTGTTTCGTGGTCAGGATTCTGCCGCGTCTCCCCTTGCCCGCCCGAGTCCGCGTGCGCTGCCGACACTGGTGCAGGGAGCCATTCCGCCAATCATGGGCCTCGCCGCACTGTGGTACGCCCAGGCCTTCATGCCGAAGGAACTGTTTGTGGCGATCCCGGTGCAGCAGGTGGCTACGGTGCTCCTGCCCTTGGCTGTTCTCTTGTGGTGGCAGCGGGTCGATCTCGGGCAGACCTTTTCGCTGCGCTGGCCGGGGCGGGGCGACGCGGTATCGGCCGGCATGGGAATCGCCGGCGGTGGCCTGCTCGGCGCTGGCGTCTTCGTGATCGGCGCTGCCGCGCTCCTGGCCTTTCGTGGCGACAGCCTCACCCCTGAGGCCAAGGCCCTGTCGGCGCGGCTGGTCGAGATGATCCTCGGGCAGCCGTGGTGGCTCTCGTGGCTGTTGATCGCGGTGCTGCCGGCGGTCTGTGAGGAGCTACTCTTTCGTGGGTGGGCGCTGGCCGCCTTTGCCGGCCGCCGCCGCACAGCCGGCCGCGTGGCGCTGGCCGTGCTGGCCCAGGCCTTTCTCTTTGCCGTGGCCCATGTGTTGCCGGAGCGGATGCCGCAGACGTTTGTGCTGGGCGCGGTGCTCGGCTGGGTGACGATTACCACCGGCAGCCTCCTGCCGGCGATCATCGGCCACCTTGTGCACAACAGCATGCCGCTGGTCGTGCTCTTCGCATCCGACTGCCCGCCCGACATGATCCTCGAGGCGGGCAGCGGCGGCCTCCCGGGGGTCGACTCCGCCGGCATCCCGGTCTGGGCCCTCCTGGCGGCAGCAGCGAGCGTGGTGGCCGGGGCGCTGCTGGTGCAGGCCGCGGCGCGGGTTCGTTGACGGACATCGGTCACGACACTAGATTTTGCGGAGTTTTCTTCGAAAATTTCGCACTCTGTCCCGGAACACGTTCCCCCTCTCGATTCATAGGAAAGGTCTCGTCCGCCCATGGCCAAAACCCTCAAGAAGAAGTCTGCAGGCAAGAAGTCATCTCCGGGGGCCGGCAAGAAGGCGAAGACAGGCCGGATGATCTACTACTTCGGGGCCAAGAAGTGCGACGGCGACGGCTCCATGAAGGAACTGCTCGGCGGCAAGGGGGCCAACCTCGCCCAGATGACGTCGATCGGCCTGCCGGTACCCCCCGGCTTCACGATCACCACGCAGGTGTGCATCGATTACTACAAGCATGGCAAGAAGTTTCCCAAGGGCCTCGAGGACGAGATGCGGGCCTATGTGAAGCTGCTGGAAAAGGAGACGGGCAAGAAGTTTGGCGACCACCAGAAGCCGCTGCTCGTGAGCGTTCGCAGCGGTGCCCGTGACAGCATGCCGGGCATGATGGACACGATCCTCAATCTCGGCCTCAACGACGAGAGCGTGAAGACGCTCGCCGAGGCGACCGGGAATCCCCGCTTCGCCTATGACTCCTATCGCCGCTTCATTCAGATGTATGGCGACGTCGTGATGGGCGTGCAGAAAGTGCACGAAAACGAGCATGAGCCGTTTGACGAGGTGATGGACGGCCTCAAGCATCAGCTCGGCATCCACAACGATACCGACCTGCAAGAGGAGCACCTCCGCGAACTGATCAAGCGGTATCTCACGCTGATCAAGCAGCGGACCGGCAAAAATTTCCCCCAGGATCCGTTCGAGCAGCTGATGGGGGCCGTCGGCGCCGTGTTTGGCAGCTGGATGAACGAGCGGGCCATCCTCTATCGCCGCAAGTACAAGATCCCCGACGAATGGGGCACGGCCGTCAACGTGCAGAGCATGGTGTTTGGCAACATGGGCGACGACTGCGCCACCGGCGTGGCCTTCACCCGCGATCCCGCCACCGGGGAAGACGTCTTCTACGGCGAGTATCTCGTCAACGCCCAGGGCGAAGACGTGGTGGCTGGCGTGCGGACGCCGCTGCCGGTCGCCGAAATGAAGCATGATCCCGTCTTCGCCAACACCTACAAAGAGCTGGAGAAGGTACGGCAGACGCTCGAGAAGAAGTTTGGCGACGTGCAGGACTTCGAGTTTACGGTCGAGAACCGCAAGCTCTACATGCTCCAGACCCGCAACGGCAAGCGGACGGCGCTGGCCTATGTGAAGATCGCCCACGACATGGTGAAGCAGAAGCTGATGACCGCCACGCACGCGATCCAGTCGGCCGATCCCGACGCCCTCTCGCAGCTGCTCGCGCCGATCTTTGATCGCGCCGCCTACGAGAAGGCGAAGAAGAGCGGGCAGCTGCTCACGACGGGCCTTCCCGCCGGCCCCGGTGCCGCCACGGGGCAGCTCGTCTTCACGGCCGCCAAGGCCGAGCAGCTGGCCGAGAAGGGGGAGAAGGTGGTGCTGGCCCGCGTCGAGACGAGCCCGGAAGACCTTCGCGGCATGATCGCCGCCGAGGGCATCCTCACCAGCCGTGGCGGCGTGTCGAGCCATGCGGCGCTGGTGGCCCGGCAGATGGGGAAGGTGTGCGTGGCCGGTGCCGGCGCCATCCAGATCGATTACGGCAAGGGCACGCTCTCCTGTGCCGGCCAGACGCTGCGGGAGGGCGATGCGATCTCCATCAACGGCTCGACCGGCGAGGTCTTCGCCGGGGCGATCCAGACGGCCGATAGCGAGCTCAAGCAGGTGCTCGTAGCGAAGACGATGAAGCCGCAGGATTCGGAAGTCTTCCAGTACTACGACTTCATCATGAAGCTGGCCGACAAGCACCGGCAGCTCGGCCTGCGGACCAACGCCGACACGCCCGAGCAGGTGCGGCAGGCGATCGCCTTCGGCGCCGAGGGCATCGGCCTGACCCGAACGGAGCACATGTTTTTCGAAGGCGACCGCATCGACGCGATGCGGGAGATGATCCTCGCCGAAAACGAGGATTCCCGTCGTGAGGCGCTCGGCAAGCTCCTTCCCTACCAGCGGGACGACTTCGAGGGCATCTTCCGGGCGCTCGACGGCCGGCCGGCCACGATCCGGCTGCTCGACCCGCCGCTCCATGAATTCGTGCCGCATGACGAGAAGTCGCAGGCTGATCTGGCCCGCAAGCTGCGTCTGCCGGTGGAAAAGGTGAAGGCGCGGGTCGATTCGCTGCACGAGTTCAACCCGATGCTCGGCCACCGCGGCTGCCGCCTCGGCATCAGCTATCCCGAGATCTCGGAGATGCAGGTGCGGGCGATCTTCGAGGCCGCCGCAAAGGTGCAGAAAGACGGCATCAAGGTGCGGCCCGAGGTGATGGTGCCGCTGGTCGGTTTCAAAAAGGAACTCGACAACCAGGTGGCGATCGTCCACCGGGTGGCCGAGCAGGTGCAGCAGGAGACAGGCCAGAAGATCAAGTATCTGGTCGGCACGATGATCGAGATCCCGCGTGGCGCCCTCACCGCCAACGAGATTGCCGAGACGGCCGAATTTTTCTCCTTCGGCACCAACGACCTCACGCAGACCACGCTCGGCATGAGCCGTGACGACATGGGGTCGTTCCTCCAGACGTATACGGAGGAGGGGATCTTCAAGGCCAACCCCTTTGCGTCGATCGACGCGACGGGCGTCGGCCAGCTGATGCAGATCGCGGTCGAGAAGGGCCGCAGCGCCCGCAAGGAAATCAAGCTCGGCATCTGCGGCGAGCACGGTGGTGATCCTCACTCGGTGATCTTCTGTCATCACCTGGGGCTCGACTATGTGAGCTGCTCGCCGTTTCGGCTGCCGGTGGCACGCCTGGCGGCGGCGCAGGCGGCCGTCGGGAAGACATACTGAATTCAGCAAGGGCATGTGTTGGTGACCGTATTGCCGCCGGAACGGCAGAAGTCTCGTCGCGGAGGAACTTCCTCGCTTGCACGCCCATGGCGGGTTCATTCCGCCTAAGGCTCGAAAGTTCCTAACGCTCCTCGAGCTTCCGCCGATTCCGGCGTTCAGCATCAATGCATTTTGCTGCCTTGTCTGCGTACTCCAGGGCATGGGCAGCCCCGGCTTCGTCGTTGAGTGAAGGCGTAGACTCATGCCCATGGATCTGTCCTTTCAGGCGCAGGCGCTGGCGGCGATCATGGCGGTCGTGGTCGTGCTGTGGGTGACGGAGGCGTTGCCGCTGCCGGTGACGGCGCTGCTTGGGGGGACGGCCTGCGTGGTGGCCGGGGTGGCGCCGATGCGGGAGGCGTTTGGGCCGTTTTCCCAGCCACTCGTCTTTCTCTTCATCGGGTCGTTTATCCTTGCCGAGGCGATCCGGGTGCATGGGCTCGATCGACGGCTCGCGTATGGCGTGCTCGGGATGCGGTGGATCGACGGCCGTCCGACACGGATCCTGGCCGCGGTCGCCTTCGTGTCGGCCGTGGTGAGTGCCTTCATCAGCAATACGGCAACCACCGCGATGATGGTGGCGATCGTGACCGGAATGCTGGCGGCGATCGAGGAGGCCGATCGCACGTCGGCCCGCCGGCTGGCTCCGGAGTTTGCCACCGGGCTGCTGCTCGGCGTGGCCTATGCGGCGTCGATCGGTGGGCTGGCCACGCCGATCGGCACGCCTCCCAATGTCATCGGCTTGGCCTTCATCCGCCAGGAACTGGGCGTCGAGATCTCGTTCTTCGGCTGGTGCGTGCTCGGCGTTCCGATCGCGGCCCTGCTCGTGAGCTTTGCCGTCGTGTTGCTCGCCAGGCTTTTTCCGGCTGGGGTACAGCGGGTGGAGGGGCTCGATCGGCTTGTGGCCGCGGAACGGAGCCGGCAGGGGGCGTGGACCACGGCCCAGCGGTCCACCGCCATCGCCTTCGGGATCACGGTGGCGTTGTGGGTCGTGCCGGGGATTCTGGCGCTC
>JAQBZA010000146.1 GCA_027622795.1 Planctomycetota bacterium
CAATTGGGTTTCTCCGACACGTTCAGTGGGATCGTGCTCTTGGGTGGTGTTGGAGGTACGGGCGAGGTCCTGACAGCCATCCGCTTCGCCCGTGCCGGACGCCAGGAACTCGTGCTGGCGGCCACTGTGGGTTCGACGATCCAGATGGTGCTGCTCGTGGCCCCGCTGTTGGTCTTACTCGGGCCGCTCGTGGGTGAGCCACTCGACCTGGCGTTTTCGACGATCGAGGTGGTCGCCATCGTGATCGCCGTGGTGGTAACCCGGGAACTGATCACCGATGGCAAGGTGACCTGGATGGAGGGCGTGCTGCTGCTGGCCACCTACGCGATCTTCGCCTTCGCCTTCTACCACATCCCCGACGGCGGCGGCGACCTGCTTCTTCAGTCGGCTCCGGTCGCTCCCGGTCAGTAGATGACACGGGCGTGGCCCGCGACCGTACTGCCGGAGCATCACGGCCGACCACTCCTCGCGACGGCGCTACTGCAAGCCCTGTCGACCCTCGACGGTGTCACTGCCGCAGACATCGATCGCGACCATGGTCTCTGTATGGTTTGTTGGGCAGATCCAGCCACCCCGGCCGGCCTGACGCGGCCACGCCGGTTGGTTCAGCTTCCGACGGTGTACGACTCCGACACCTTTCCCTGGCTCGCGGCCTGGGAATCCATCTTGTTGAACGTCCAGGCGATCTTGCCGAAGGCGAAACCCACCAGTTCCATCTGCTCCTCCGCCGGCAGCCCCGCCGCGGCGCCGATCTCGTTGCGGGCCACCTGCACATCGGAGAGTTCGATCTCCGTCGTCACCTGCGGCTTGCCCGCGATCTCCGAACAGATGTGGATCTGCACCTTCGGAATCTTCTGGCCCGTGGCACAGTGCTTGAATGTCTTTGGCGTCGCCCCGTCACACCGCTTGGCCACGATCACGTGCCCCACCTGCGTGCTCCCCACCTGCTGGCCCGACGTGATGAACGACCCGGTCGTTCGCGCGACAGACACATGCAGCCCGAGCAGCACGCTCCAGCCCTGATGCTTGGAATCCTCGGCCGGCCCCTCGAAATCGCCGATCTTCACAAAGCCTTCCACCGACGAGAGGACCGGCCCTCCCTGAACCCAGGGGGGCCGGTCCGAATCGGAAGATCGAGTTTCGGTTGCCATGAGTGATCCTCACTGCGACCGGCAGACGGCCGCCGGCCAACGGGCTCAGGAGGTCTTGCTTTCCTTGACGTTGAAGGTGGCGGAGACGTCCCCCTTCTTGGAGCCCTTTTCGTCATCAAACTCCGTGAAGGTGTGCTTGGCCTCCGACGGCATCATCGTGACGCGGAGCTTGGAAACGGGCTCGCCGTCAACTCCCTCGACTTTGCACTCAGTGAGAATGACGTTTTTGAGCTCCATCTCCACGATCTTTTCCTGCTTGCCCTTGACCGTCTGGACAAGAGCGAGCTTGACCTCCGCAATCGGCTCACCGCCGAGGGCGGCCTTCATCAGTTTCGGGTATGCCTTGTCGAGCGCCAGCACGACGGTGATTTTGTGGTAGGTATTCCCGGTCATCCGCGATGACGAAACCTGGGCATATCCAGACTGCTGAACGTCACGAAAGGCGTCGGCCTGGATCCCGTCGATGTTCGTCCACTTCTCGAAGCCACTGGCCGTCGCCGAGCCGTCGATATCCTTGAACTGTGCATATCCCATTGCCATGGTTGCTACCCTTCTTTCTTAGAAGCGTTATTAAAGACTTTTCCGTTTCACCATTACTCCGAACGGCCTGACCGCCTCAGATCGTTTTCATGCCCCTTGTACGCGGCTCGTGAGACTACGGTTCACGGGCCACGAATCCGCTGCACTCTACCGCGTCTGATCCATCAATCAAGCGGCCGCCCGGAGAACACATTCAAGCCCCACAATGCGGCCTAATCGATCCGAAACACGAAGCCGCCGGTCTCGTGGAGCCCGACCTCAACCCGCTCCACCGGGCTGCCTTCGGCCATCCTCCCGAGCAGCCGGGTCGAGAGATCCGGAAGCATCGTCCCGGAAAGCACATGGTCGATGTTGCGGGCCCCGCTATCGACCTCGCGGCACCGCTCGACAACCGCCCGGACGACCTCCGGATCCCAGGCAAAATTCGCCTTATAAGCCGCCTTCACCCGCCGGCTGATCGCCTTGAGCTTCAGCTCGCAGATGCCTCGCAAGACGTCATCGGCGAGCGGATAGTAGGGCAGCACCGTCAGCCGGCCCAGAAAGGCGGGCTTGAAAAGCTTCAGCAGATCGCCGCGCAGGGCCTCAGCAAGGCCGGCGGGGTCGGGCCGGGTGGCCGGATCGCCGCAGAGCTTCATCACGGTGTCGGTGCCGGCATTGCTCGTCATGATGATCACGGTGTTCTTGAAGTCGATGTCGCGGCCCTCGCCGTCCTTGAGCATGCCCTTGTCGAAGACCTGATAGAAGATGTCTTGCACGCCCGGATGCGCCTTCTCCATTTCGTCGAGCAGCACCACGCCGTAGGGCCGGCGGCGGACGGCTTCGGTGAGCACGCCCCCCTCGCCGTAGCCGACGTATCCCGGCGGTGAGCCCATGAGGAGCGATACCTTGTGCTCTTCCTTGAACTCGCTCATGTTGATCACGGTCATGTGGGTCTCGCCGCCGAAGAGCAGCTCGGCCAGCGTCAGTGCTGTCTCGGTCTTCCCGACGCCGCTCGGGCCGGCAAGCAGAAACACACCGACCGGCCGCCGCGGGTCGGTGAGGCCGGCCCGTGAGGTCTTGATCCGCTCCGCGATCGTCTCGAGGGCATGCGATTGCCCCACGATCCGCTCCTCCATCCGGCTCTTGAGCTCGAGCACGCCACGAATCTCGTCGGAGACCATCCGACCCACCGGGATGCCGGTCCAGCCGGCGATCACCTCGGCGATCTGCTGACCATCGACACAGGGGCTCAGCAACGGCTCCTCCCCCTGCACCTCGGCGAGCTTCGCCTCCAGATCGGCCAGCTTCTCCTTGAGGGCCGCCCGCTCCTCGGCCGCGAGCGACGGCTGCGGCGGCGGTGTCGCCGGCCTGACCAGCCGCTGCCGCCGTGGGGGTCGCCGTCACCAGTTGGATCGAGCCGGTGAGCTGCCGCCGCAGGTCACGGATCTCCTTCACGAGCGCCGATTCGGTCGCAAACCGCTGCTCGAGGGCAGCACGTTCGGCGGCCACCCGGCCCTTCTCGTCACGCAGTTCGGCGAGCTGGGTCTCATGATCGGCCCCGACCTCCTGCTCCCGCTCGAGCACGCCGATCGCGGTGGTGAGGGCATCGATCTGCCGACGGGCATCCTCGATCGCGGGGGGCGTAGCCGCCTGACCGATCGCCACGCGGGCACAGGCCGTGTCGAGCAGGCTCACCGACTTGTCGGGCAGCTGGCGGCCCGAGAGATACCGCCGCGACAGCTTCACGCTGTCCACCACGGCCTCGTCGAGGATCGACACGGAATGATGCTTCTCGAGCGTGTGCACCATGCCTCGCATCATGCGGATCGCCATCTCGTCATCCGGCTCTTCGATCTTCACCACCTGGAAGCGGCGGGCGAGGGCCGCATCCTTTTCGAAATACTTCTTGTATTCAGCCCAGGTCGTGGCCGCGATCGTCCGCAGCTCCCCGCGGGCCAGGGCCGGCTTGAGCATGTTGGCCGCATCCCCCTGGCCGGCCTGGCCGCCGGCCCCGATCAGCGTGTGGGCCTCGTCGATGAAAAGAATGATCGGCACCGGGCTCTTCTTGACCTCATCGATGACGTTCTTGAGCCGATTCTCAAACTCCCCCTTCACGCCGGCGCCCGCCTGGAGCAGGCCCAAGTCGAGCGTTCGCAGAGAGACGTTTTTCAGGGGTTCCGGCACATCGCCGGCGGCGATCCGATTGGCAAACCCTTCAACAACGGCCGTCTTGCCGACGCCGGCCTCACCGGTGAGGATCGGGTTGTTTTGCCGACGACGCGTCAAGATATCGACGATCTGCCGCACCTCGGCCTCCCGGCCGAGCACCGGGTCGATCTTGCCCGCCTTCGCGCGGGCTGTCAGATCGATCGTGAATTGATCGAGGGCCGGCGTCTTCGAAGGACCGGCCGGGCGGCCATCGGCAGTCGCCGACGCGGCCTGTGGCCCGCCGCCCTCCCCGCCGCCGTCGGTGAGCTCCGATTCGATCGATCGCGGAAAGACCCGGCTCGCCTCACGGGCCAGCACATCGGGGGCGATCTTCCGCAGCTCGTCGCTTACCGCCAGGGCCCGCGGGGCGATCGATTCTTCGGCGAGCAGTGCCTGCAGCAGCCGCGCCCCCCGCACGTCCACCTCGCCGTTGTCCACGCTCGCGACCAGCCAGGCCTGGCGGATCAGCACGCAGACCTCCGGCGACAGCAGCGGCGGCCGGGCGTTGCCTGTCTTGAAGCCATCGATGGCCTTCGCCAGGCCGGCCATCACCTTGGCCTGATCGACGCCGAAATGCCGAAAGAGCAGACAGATGTCGTTGCCCGGCTGCTCGAGCAGTTTCACCAGCCAGTGCTCGATCTCCACATTGTAGTTGGTCTTGGAAAGGCACAGCCCCGCCGCCGCCTCGAGGGCTCGCTGGCACGAAGGATTGAGCTTGCCGATCAGTCCGCGAAGATCGAGGCCGGCCATGGGGAGCGTTCCTGGTGAAAAGAATTTCTACGTACGGGAAGGTTGGGAGCTTGCATGAAGGTAGCCGCTTGCAGCCCGGGGGAGCAAATGCCCTCCCTTGGAATGTGGGCGATCGTCTCCGTCACGAAATTCTTTCGAGTGGTGCCACAGAAAGCCGGAATCGACTCAAACGGGTCAACAAGTCATCACTGCCGCCGCGGAGGGCGGGTCCACGACTCGGCCTCGAGCAGGGCCTGGTCGGTACGTCGCACGTTTTTGAGTGACGCGCCCGACCAGGCAGCACCGCCGTCCGCGATCGCATGCAGGTTGGCCCCCTCGAGATTCGCATCCGTGAACCGTGCCGAGGCCAGGTCGGCGTGCGAGAGATCGGCCCAGGACAGGCTCGCCCGATCGAAGCTTGCCCCCGGGCACGTGGCCCGCACCCAGCTCGAACGGTCGAACTGGCCGCCGGTAAAGACCGCGGCCGAGCAGTCGGCGTCGGTGAAGACGGCCATCGTGCAGTCGGCGGCCGAGAAATCGGCGGCCGTGAGGCTGGCCCCGGCAAACCGCGCGGCCTCGGCGGCGACCCTGCCGGCCTTCGCCTCGGCGAGGTTTGCCCCCCCGAGCCCGCAGCGGACGAGTCGCGCGCCGCCGAGCATCGCCCCCGCGAGGTTTACTCCGTCCATCATCGAGTCGGTGAAGTCGATATCGGTGAGATCGAGCCCGGAGAGGTCGACCCGCCGCAATTCGCACATCAGAAACGCAGTGCCGTCGAGCCGCGCCTCCCGCAGCGGCATGTCGTCAAACGAGACGCGGTGAAACCGCGTCTGGGTGAAGTTCGTGTCGGTGAGCGTCGCGGCCTCGAACTCGGCCCAGGCCACCGCGGCCCGCGTCAAGTCGGCACCGGCGAGATCGGCCCCGCGAAAGACCGTGCGGTTCTGCCGACTCCCCCGAAAATCGGCCCCCACGAGCCGGCAGCCTTCGAACGACACGCCCTCGAGCACCGCGTCGCCGAAGTCGGCCCCGGAAAGATCGCATGCGACGAACTCGGCGGCCGCAAACGAACGCTCGCGGCCTGGAAACCGGTGAAAATCCGCCTCCTCAAATCGGGCCCCGTCGAGCGTGGCCGTCGCCAGCTGCGGGCCCGTGAACGCCGCGAGTGAGAGGTCGGCCCGGGTGAGATCCGCGTCGGTGAGCACGGCGGCAGTGAGCGTGGCCTTGCGGAAAGCGGCGCGAGCGGCCTTCACCGCCCCCATCTCGGCGCCGGTGAGATCGGCGGCCAGGAGCGACGCCCCTTCGAGATTCGCGCCGCGAAGGTTTGCGTTGACCAGCCGGCAGCGGTCAAGCGTTGCCCCCGAGAGGTTGCAGCCGGAGAGGTCGGCCCCCTCGAGGTTTGCCCCCTGGAAAAAAGCTCCCTGGAACGACGTGCCCGCGAGCACGAGCCCGCGCATGTCGCAGTCGGGCAGCTTGAAGCCGGCGCACACGGCCGGAAGCTTCGCGCCGCGGAGGTCGCAGCCCGACATCGCTCCGCCCGAAAAACGGGCCCGCGAGAAGTCGGATTCTGTCAGGTCCGCGTTGGCGAAATGGCAGTCCGTCAGGCTCGCGTTGGTGAAGTCCGCTGCCGTGATTGCCCCGTCGATGAAACGCTGGCCCGCGCACTCGGCAGCGGTGAAATCGGGTTTTGTCAGGCTTACGGCGGCGAACAGACCGTCTCGGATCGTCGCCCGGGCGAACGAAACGGCTGTGCCGTGGCATTGCGCGACGACGGTGCCGTCGATGATGCAGCCGTGCCAGGTCGAATCGGAAAGATCGCTCTCGACCACCGCCGCATTGAGCAGTGAGCACTCCTGAAAAGTGGCACCGGCCAACGGGGTCTGGAGGAGATTCGTGTCGCGGAATTCAACTCCGCGAATCACCGAGCCGGCGAACGATCCCATGGCCACCGAGCAGGTGTCGAAGCTGCTGTCGTGCAGGGTCGCCCCGGCAAGCGACACGTCGGCAAACGTCGTGCGGAGAAAACGCGAGCCGGCGACCGTGGCCGCGGCCAGCCCGCCGCCGGTGAACGAGCATTCTTCAAACACGCACCCGGTGAGTCGCGCGTGTGAGAGCGGCACGCTCGTGAACACCACCGTCTGAAACCGACGGCTGTCGATGCCGTGGGTTGTGAGATCGACCTCATACAGCACGGCGTCGATCAGGTCGGCCGTCTGGGCGAGCCGCTCCAAGGCCGCTTCTTTCGAGAGCATTTCCATGGGTGGTCGCTTACGAGTCCTGGGCCAGGGAAATCGAAGCCCGCCGAAGGTCACACCCCGCGAACGTCGCCTGCACGAGCAATGCGTCCCAGAAGCCCGCCTCGAACAGGCTCGACCCGTCGAACCGCACATCCACGATCGTGGCCCGGTCGAACGCGGCACGAAAGAGATTCGCATCCGTCAGTGCGGCGGCATGGATGCCGCTGTCGGCGAACACGGCGGCAGCGAGGTCGCAACGGTCGAAGTTTGTGCCGTCGAGTGAGCACTCCGAGAAGTCGGCCCGCCGCAGGTCGGCGTCCTGAAAGTCGGCCCGGTCGAGGATCGACGTCATCCACGACGCGTCGTCGGCCTGGATGCGATGCAGTCGTGCCCCGGTGAAGTCGGCCGCCTCCCGCGCCCGCAGGTTGGGCAGCGACGCGTCGTCGAAGGTGGCGCGCGTGCAGACGGCACCGCCGAAATCGGCCTTGGCGAGCAGCGCGGCGGAAAAATCCGCACCGGCCGCCTGAGCCCCGGTGAAGTCCGGCTGATCGAGCCGCGCCTCGCGAAACACGGCATTGGAGAGGACGGCACCCGAAAAGTCGGCGTACTGACCGGTCGCCCCGCTGAAATTCGCGGCAGCCAAGGCGAGGCCGCGGAGGTTTGTGCCGCCGATGCGGCAGCCGACGAATC
>JAQBZA010000147.1 GCA_027622795.1 Planctomycetota bacterium
ACGACTCGAGGTTTCGTACGAATACGGCCGCTTGACTCGCGAGACCCTTGGGTTTTCCGCGACAGGCCAGGGGGGCGCCATGTCGCTCGCCAAGGACGACTACCGCGGCGTCGACATGTACTCCACGAATCCGCGGAATCCGGGGATGCGAGTCGTGTTGCCCGGGGTGACCGGCACCGAGACGCAATACTTCGTGCGGGTGCGGAGCCAGTCGGCCTACGATGTCGCGACTTCTCCTGCCGCCTATGAGACAACGCTTGCCAATCCCACCGGGGCGAGCAGCGGCCACTACGAACTACGGATTCGGGAACGGCAGCAGGACGAGAAGCCGGGCTCGACGGTTCGCTACGCCGATCTCCGTTACCCGACCGTCGGCATCGATGTGATCGGGCTGCCGCGAAACTCGCAGTTGGTCGGTGAGACAGGGGAAATGGCGGCGGCCAATGACGCGCTTGGCCAGGCCCAGCAGCTTGGCAACCTGCTTGCCACCGACCGCAACACGATCAGTGTGGCCGGCACCGCGACGAACGAATCGGACATTGACTGGTACACGTTTACCGTCGATTTCACTGACATCGACAATATCACTGGTGTGAACGATGCGGCGAAGACCTGGGCGACGATGTTTGACATCGATTATGCCGACGGCTTCAAGGGAGATCTCACGATCTCGGTCTTCGACGCGGCGGGCCGACTCATCTATGTCGGTCGTGATTCAAACATCACCGACGATCAGCCGGGCGAGAATCAGGGCAACGACTTTGACGATCTTTCCCGTGGATCGATCGGTGTCCTCGATCCCTACATTGGCAGCGTGCAGCTTCCTGCCGGTGCCCCCGGAGCGACCACGCGTTACTACGTGGCGATCTCCAGCAATGAACGGCTCCCCACCGTCATGAACGCCACGTTTCAGGCGAACGCTGCCAACCCGGCGATCCGCCTCGAGCCGGTTAGTTCCGTGCGTCGGATCGTTGAGGATCACATCGGCACGGTCGGCTACCTGAGCAACGGCAACCAGGTTGATCCAGTCACTGGCCCGATCATCGACATCTCGAATCTCGGCGAGCACATTCAGCCGTTTACGCTTGCGGATGTCACGTTGTTTGTGTCTCAAGGGGGGGCGATCTACACCGCTGACGCCTTCTCTGGTGGTATCGAGACTCGCATCAGCCTCTATTCAGGCGGCACGATCGGCGATCTCGATATGCGGACAGACGGTCGCCTTTACCAGTATTTCCGGGCCACTGGCGACACCGCCAATCGGGGTATCATTCGTGAGATCGACCCGGGCTCTGGTTCGATCGTGAGCACGCAGGGTGACGGTATCCGCAACGACGCGGTGCCGGCCGACGCGAATGCTCCCTGGACGATCACCGGTGGCAGCGTCGATGCTCTGGCGATTTTGCGGACGGGAACAGCGACGTACAACGACGGTTATTTCTACTCCGTCCGTGATCCAGCTGACGGAAACGCCTCGATCCTCTACCAGGGCGACAGCAGCGCAGCCAATAGTGCCGCTGCCGTGCAAAACGTGTGGTATGGCCGTCGCGGAGAGATTGGTGCGAATCTTCCCGGTGGATCGGCCTCAATCGGGCACACGACCGGGATGCAATTCCGCAGTGAAAGCGGCGCGCTCTATGGCGTGAGTGATCAAGGATTCTTCTATCAGATCGCCTCAGGCAGCGGAAACGTCAGCAACGTGGTCGACTTCCGATCACTCGGCATCACTGGGTTTCAGGGGCTCGCGAGTGGCCCGGTAAATCTCGAGGGGGGCAGATTTGCGGGAACATTTTTTGCGATCACTGACACCGGTCGCCTGGTGTGCATCGATCCGGCCACGGGTTCGCTGCGGACGAATGTCTTCGATACCAACGGGGATGGTCGCGCTGACAGTCACATTTCCAATGTGATGCTGGGAGGCGCGACGGGCCTTGCCTTCTCGCCGCTCGATATCAACCTGTGGCATCAGACAAACCGGCGAAACGATCTGATCCTCGGCACTCCCGACAATGCGCGGTCCTACTCGTTTAGCGATGACAACACTGCGATGTATTTCGGACTTGCGGCAAACGACGGCCAAGGTGCCAATTTTGGTGTTCTCAGCGCGAGTTGGCGGGATGATTTGCTCGCCAATCCCAGCATTGGTGTGAACTACAACCTCCCGGGTGGGGCTTACGGTAGCCTTACCACCAATGCCTTCAGTCTTGCCGGCTATGAATCGACTGATAAGCCGACGCTGTACTTCAGTTACTTTCTCGACACGCAAAACGCGAACAGTCTGAACGGCGATATGCTGGACAGCGCGAGAGTCTTCGCATCTGTCGACAATGGGCTGACGTGGCGGCTCGTGGCGAGCAACAACACGACTCCGACGAATGTGTCGTCGGAATCTCTCGGTGTGGAAGTGCCCCGAATCCAGTCGGTCTCCTCGGCAATCAGCGCCCATCCAAATCAGCGGGTTCAGGAACTCTTCGATTCGACGGGTGTGTGGCGACAGGCGCGGGTCGATCTGGGGGACTTTGCCGGTGAGTCAAATATCAAGCTGCGGTTTGACTTCAGCACGGCTGGTGAAATGGATGACGATGATCGCAGCACATCGGAGCCAGACTCAATTCAGGAAGTGGCCGTTGCTCCTGTGGCCGGCGCGCTCAACGACGTTACCCTCGACTCCACTTCCGGGCTTGAGGTGGGGATGTCAGTACGGTGGGGGAACGATCAGGAAACCATGCTGCAGCGAACCGTGGCAGCGTCGGCCGCGGCTAGCGTGAACGTGCAGTTGACGTCGGTGAACGGCCTCGTCCCCGGTATGGCAGTGACATCGGGTGTTGGGGGTGCTATTGCCACAATTGAGGCAGTTGATGTCGCCACGACGACGATCACGCTCTCAAGGGCAGTCACAGTTGCAGCCAACGCGTCACTCTTTATTCAGCGAGTCGATCCGCGAACGACGATTCAGGCGATTGATGCCGCCACGAATACGATCACGCTCTCCAACGCCGTTGGGGTCGGCACGGGTAGCACCCTCAATTTCTTCCGGCCCGGTCTGGCAACCTTGAGGAACAATCTTCTCGACAACTCGAATGTGTTTGGGAATTTTGGTCGAGGCCAAGGGAATGAGATCGACGCGGTGCGCCGCGGTGCTGCAAACCAGTTCGAAGGCTTCTACATCGACGACATCATCGTCGGCTTTGCCGAGCGCGGCGAAATGGTAACCGGATCGGCTGCTGATCAGTCATTCTTCGACATCGGCACTCCGATCGCGACGCTCTACGACGCGCAAGTGCTGCAGGGCGAATATCAGCTGGAAATCCGTCGCGGCACCGAATTCGCGGAAATCGTCACGGCGACGACCCCATCGAGTTCGGCTGTCTCGATCTATCAGACGTTTGATACCAATGACCGGCTCGTGCGGGCTCCGGCGGGTGCGGAAATCGTGCTCGAGCGGGATGCGCTGACGGCGATCGGCGGTGCTATCGGGTCCTTCGGGAACGGGCAGGCAAACCCGCTCGACCTCGATGGGGATGGAGTGCCCGATGCCATCGTGCTCCAAGGGAACGGGAACGCAGCCAATCCTGGGGACGGCGTCGCCCTCACATGGTCGATTGATCTCGCTAGACAGCCTTCGGCCTTCTTCGAGATCGAGTATGCCACGGGCCCGAATGAGGCTCTTCGTCCACTGCCGGAAAGCTTCCTTACGGATGCGGATCACGAAATTCCCAAGGGCGATGGCGTCGCAGTCAGCGTTGACGGGGGAGTCAGCTGGACAACAGTCGCCCAGTTGGGCGTCACGAATGACCAGTGGCGAACGGCCCGCATTGACCTCGTTGCCTCGCTGGCGCGAGTGCTTGGCAATCTTCCCGTAGGTCAGAGCCGTTTGACCAGCCAGACGGTGATCGGCGTGTTCAAGTCGGGCTTCCGGCAACTTCCGGCCGGGGGTATCGCAATCCGCAACGCCATCATTACGGCCGCTCCGCGGACGCAAAATGTCGGCCTGGTCGGTGACTCAAACCTTCCCCGGCAGCAGGGGCGGTTTCTCATCGAAAACAACTTCATCGCGGAAGCCTCGCTCTATGGCGTGCGGATCGACGCGGCCCGTGACAACGGCATCGTGTCGCTTCAGCCGGGAGTGGCCCGCAACCTGCCCACGCTCAATTATGGGCGGCTCGCCCCCGGAGTCGTGGTCACCAACAACGTCATCGCCGGGAGCGGCACCGCGGGAATCCTCTTCAGTGGTGATTCCAACTCGGGTGGCAGCGCCGCGCCGTTGGCCACGGTGTCGTATGGCCGCATCGTGAACAACACCATCTACGGCGATGTGGATGCTCAAAACGCACCGCAGGGCGTGGGGGTGAGCGTCGAGCAGAGTGCCGCCCCAACGCTGCTCAACAACCTGTTTGCTAACCTAGCCTCGGGAATCCTGGTCGACGGCTCATCGATCGCCGACGGACTCGGAAATAGCCGCACCGTGGTCGGCTACTCGGGGTTCTACAACGTGACGACGGAGGTTTCGGCGGCTGTCACGGCGAACAACTCGATCACGCTGCCCACGGATCCGTTTGTTGCCGCCACTCGCAGCAATTTTTATCTCGCGCCTCAGTCACGGGCGATCGACAGTGCAATCGATGTGCTGCAGGATCGCAACGAATTTGTGGTGGTGAACAACCAGATCGGCATCCCTGAGTCACCGATCCTCGCCCCGGCTCGGGACATCTACGGGCAGTTGCGATCTGACGATCCAAGCGTGGCGTGGACGGGCAGCGGACTCGGATTCAATGTCTTCAAGGATCGAGGCGCGATTGACCGCGTCGACTTCACGCAGCCCACGATCCAGATCGCTGTGCCGCTGGACAACTCCAGCGATGATCAGGAGTCGGCCCGCAACATCGTGAAGCTGATTTCACAGGCCGCTCGTGGCCAACTTCAGTTTGTCCTGCAGTTGGATGACGTCGGTGCCGGAATCGACAAGACGACTGTTGCGACAGAAGCCTTCGAGATCTGGTACAGCAGCTATCCGGGGGCACCGGCTCAGCAACTCGACGACGGGGCCGACTACTTCTTCCGCTACCTCGAGACGCGAAACCAGGTGGTGTTTGACTCGGCGGTTGTGTTCCCGCTGGGAACGTACGAATTCCGGGTGACATCCCAAGGCAGCGATGCCAGTCAGTCGCCGCTGCTCATCGATTTGGCCGGCAACACCGTGCTGCCAAATGCTGCCGGAGGCGTGATTTCGTTCACGGTGTCGTTAGTCGATGTGCCGGCTGTGCCGAGCTTCATCCGGGCTGACGCAGATGAGGGCCAGGTGAGCCTCGAGTGGACCGCCTTCGCAAACGGCGCAGCGATCACCGCGTATGAGCTGCAGCAAAGCTGGAATGGTGGTCCTTGGAGCGTAAACCTGCTCACAAATCCGCTCGACACGGTGAGTGTGCGAACCGGATTAATTGACGGGGATTCCTATCGCTTCCGTGTGCGGGCAACAAACGAGCGGGGCACCGGGGCATGGGCCGAAGTTGGCCCGCTGACACCGCTCAAGGTGCCTACGGTGGCCTTGCGGGAGGATACGGGGGTCGCTTGGGATGCTAGCACTCTCAGCGACCACGTGACCAGAAATACTCTGGTCGATGTGAGCGAACTTTTGCCGGGAGCGACCTGGGAATACTCCGTCGACGCGGGAGGCACGTGGGACGCGGGTATCGCAACATCGTTCTCCCTCTCGGAAGGAACATATGCTGCCGGCCTGATCCGGGTGCGTCAGACACTCAATGGCGCCACCAGTTCGGTTGGACAGAACTCTGTGGTGTGGACAATCGACCAGACGGCGCCGGCAGCGCTGTCTGGATTTATGGTCTACGACAACGTTGGCCTGATCAAAAAGTATTTGCGAAGCGGCGAGACCACTGATGATGCAACGCCCTTTATCAGCGGAACATCCGAGGCATCAGGTTTTGTAAACGTTGGTTGGAATGTGTTCCCCTTCACGGCGACGGCACCGGTGGCGCTGGATGGCACGTGGTCGCTGCAGATGCCAGAGCTGCCTGATGGGGCGCGCTCTTTGGCCTTCAAGGCGATGGACCGGGCCGGAAACGAGAGCGAACCAGTGTCGTTTGACCTGTTGATCGCGTCTGTCTTGCCATCGGTGACCATCGATGAAGTCCGTGATGACCAGCGACCAGTTGAGGGAGCGATTCAGCCCGGGGGATCGACCAACGACCTCACGCCTGTTTTGACCGGTACTGCGGCTCCCAATTCGATCGTCCGGGTAGTCGCCCAATATCAAAACCAAACCCAGGCACTGGGGTCGGTTGTGGCCACTCCTCTTGGAAACTGGACGCTCACCGCCCCGGCGTTGAATATTGCCTCCGGCACGGTGCCGGTCGCGTTTGAGGCGACGGTGACTGACAGCGTAGGACGGGTCGGGACGTCAGGCAGCTATCCGATTGTTGTTGATCTGCAGGCACCGGTTGCTCCCTCGATCACGGCCGCCGCTGACAACGTCGGATCGGTGACGGGGCCGGTTGTCAGCGGTGGTACGTCTGACGACTTCACGCCCACGCTTTCGGGGACACGCGAGGCTGGCACCACTATCAATGTTCTGGTGACGCTACCGTCTGGTCAAAACACGCTTCCGCAGCCTGTCGTACCCGCCGCCAACGGCAACTGGTCATGGACGCCGTCGGCCGCGTTTACGACGGCTGGAACTCATATCTTCCGAGCAATTGCCACGGATGCGGCGGGCAACTCGAGCCCTGTGAGTGCTCCCTTCACCATCAACCTACAGGGTACGCCCGGCACTCCCACCACCCCTGAACCGCAACAGCCGCCCACGATCACCGCGGTGGCCACAGGTGGTGGAGCCATTGCCAATAATGGCTCGACGACGTCGGCGTCGTTGACACTCGGTGGAACAGCTCCTGCCGGCAGCACGGTTATCGTTCGGGATGGCGGTGTTGAAATCGCCCGGACAACCGCCCTTTCAGACGGCACCTGGGCGCAGCCTTTGGAAAACTTGGCCGCTACGACTCACCAATTCCGCGCCGAAGTCAATGGTCTGGTTAGCACAACGCTCACGATTACCGTCACGAATCCGGCGGTTGGCGGAACTCCGATTGCCGTCACCGGCGTTTGGGGGCCGGCGGCTCCCGGCGGTGGATCGACAATTTATCTGGACTTCAATCAGGCTGTGAACGGTGTCTCGCTTGAGGTGGTCACGATTCTTCATCGTGGACGAAGCGTCTCCTTGCGTGGTGGATCCGTCACGACGACCAATGGGGGGCAACGCTATGTGATTTCTCTGCCAACACGGTTGCGTACCGGGAGCGGTGCCTATGAAATCATGCTCGCCCATGAGTTGATCCGGAGCGTTCTCGATCCGAATACCACGCTCGATCCGGATGAGTCACGAGTCACGCTGCCTGATGCCGGGATGGCCTGAGCCGTGGCCATCTACCTCGACAACCATTCCACGACCCGGCTCGACCCGCGGGCGCTCGAGGCAATGCTTCCGTGGCTTACCGAGCACTACGGCAA
>JAQBZA010000148.1 GCA_027622795.1 Planctomycetota bacterium
GATCGGAAGCTGGTCGACGAACTGACGAAGACCATGGTCGACGGCGGCCGCTGGTCGGATGTCTTGCTCGTCATTGTCCGCAGCGAGCAGTTTCGCTGCATACGCCCAGCGGCCACCGCGCCGACGACGACCGCATCTCCTTAACTGATAGGCACCTTTCTCCGCGAAAGCCGACAATCAAACTCCACTCCACCACAGGAACATTTCCATGCCCATCCCATCCGCATCGACCTTCTCGCGGCGCACACTGCTACGCGGACTCGGCGTATCAATGGCTCTGCCGTGGCTCGAATCGCTGGCCTTCGCCGCGGGCTCGCGAAGCAACGCGGAGGACGAGCCGCCGACTCGCACGCTCGTCACCTTCACCGGCATGGGATTCCACTCGAATCACTGGTGGGCCAAAGGCGAGGGCGCCGGCATGGAACTCGGCCCGTGCCTGACGCCGTTGGAACCCTGGAAAGAGCGGTTGGTCTTTCTCCGCGGTCTGTGGAACGAACAGGCCAACAACGGGGTCATCCACTGTATGCAGACGGGGAACATGCTCAGCGGCGCACCGATGTCGAAGACCGAGGTCCACACGGGCGTCAGCTTTGACCAGTTGATGGCGCAGCGGATCGGCGACCGCACGCGGATTCCATCGCTGGTGCTCGGCTGCGAAGGGCCGATTCCAGGGCTCCAGGACGGGCATCCCTTGCTTTATAGCTCGCACATCTCGTGGAGCACGGCGGTGTCGCCGACCTGGACGGAAACGCGACCGGCGCTGGCCTTCGACCGACTCTTCCGGACCGAGCCCAACCGCGGCGACCGCCGTATTGTTGACGCCGTGCTCGAAGACGCCCGGTCGCTGCGGCAGCGACTCTCCGTCTCGGACCGGCAACGGTTCGAGGAGTATCTCGGCAGCGTTCACGAAATCGAGGGTCGCATCAAGCGGGCCGGCCAGGAACGCGAGGCCGGCGGCTGGAAGCCGAGCCTGACCGCTCCCGATCGCCCGCGGCCCGCCGATGGCATTCCCGCCGAGATTCCGGATTACTGGAAGCTGATGAACGACATCGTGCTGCTGGCTTTCCGTACCGACTCCACGCGGATCGCGACCCTGAAATACTGCAATGATGGCTCGATCCTCACTCACGCGCACGCTGGCGCCAAAGATCAGCATCACCAGATGGCCCACACCCAGCCGCAGGAACTCGTCGCAGTCAACCAGTTCTTCACGTCCCAGCTCGCCTACCTCTGCCAGCGGATGGCGGAAGTCAAGGAAGGCGATCGCACGCTGCTCGACAACACGGCCATCATGCACTGTTCAAGCATGATCCACGGCAACCATGACTCCAAACAATTGCCGGTGGTCCTGCTCGGCGGTGCGGGTGGCAGGCTCCGCGGCGGCCGGGTGCTCGACTACCTCAACTCGCCCAACCGCCGCATGTGCAGCCTGTTCCTCCACCTCATGGACTGGGGCGGCCTGGAACTCGACCGCTTCGGCGATTCGACAGAGCGGCTGACGGGCATTTGATCGGGCTTTCTATGGCTTGTGAACGAGATTTTGTCATGAAAACGTTTTCTGCTGTGTGTGTTTTTGCGGTGCTGGCGACGTCCTCTTCGAACGGCTTCGCTGCGGATTCTTTCGACCAGTCGATTCGGCCGCTGTTGCGCGACTATTGCGTGACTTGCCATTCCACCGAGAAGCAGGAAGGCGAGCTTGACCTGGAGCGATTCAATTCGCTCGATCATGCAAGAAGGGATGCTGACGTCTGGGAACGAGTGCAGGAACAACTGACTCTGGGCGAGATGCCGCCAAAGGATGCCAAACAACTTTCGGCCGAGCAGAAGACGCTGCTGGTTGGATGGGTACGAACGACTCTCAACGAGATCGCGCTGGCCAGCGCTGGCGATCCGGGAGATGTCGTTCTGCGACGGCTTTCGAATGTGGAGTACACCTACACGCTGCGAGATTTGACGGGGGTTGCTTCGCTCGATCCGGCCAGGGAGTTTCCGGTTGACGGAGCGGCTGGCGAAGGCTTCACCAATGTGGGTGCGGCACTGGTGATGTCCCCGTCTTTGCTGACGAAATATCTCGACGCCGCGAAAAGCGTTGCTGATCATGCGGTGCTGCTGCCGGGCGGAATTCGCTTTTCGCCATCCACATCCCAGCGGGACTGGACGAATGAGTCGCTGGCACGTATTCGCGATTTCTACGGCCAGTTCACCGTTTCCATGGATGAAAAAGTCGCAGTGGGTGGAACGGGATTGGTCAGCAATGATGGCGGACGTATTCCGCTGGAGAAATATCTTGCAGCCGTTATCGAACATCGGACTGCTCTCACCGACGGAAAGACGACCATCGCCACGGTCGCCCGTGATCGCAACCTGAACGCGAAGTATCTCGGGCTCCTCTGGACGACGCTCCATGACCAGCAGCCGTCATTGCTCCTCGACTCGTTGCGGGCGAAGTGGCGAAACGGATTACTCACCGTTGCGGATATCGAACCGTGGCAGGCATCCCTGTGGCGGTTCACCAATATCGGACACCTCGGCAAAGTGGGTGGCCCAAAGGCATGGATGGAGCCTGTGTCGCCCCTTGCGTCGCAACAGGAATTCCGCGTGAAGCTCGCGACTCCCGCCGATGGCGGGGACGTTGTGCTTTACCTGTGGGCAGATGATGCAGGCGATGGCAACGCGCATGACTTCGCCTTGTGGGAAAACGGACGCATTGTCTCCAAGGGAAGGCCCGACCTGTCACTGAAAGACATGCGGGGTGTGCTGCGGCAGTTGGTGAAGCGGCGTGACACCATCGCTTCGACCGCGCCGCAATGCCTCGCTGCCGCTCACGAGGCACAGCTGGCGAAGGAGCCGATCGATATCGCAGCGATTGCGAAGAAGCATGCTGTCGATCCCGATTTGCTTGCGGGTTGGCTCACCCATCTCGGCATCAATGCATCGGGCAAAGTGAAGATCGGTAAGCTGCTCACGGAAAAAACCGAGGGCGTGGCCAATTACGGGTTCATCAAGGGTTGGAGCGGCGAACAGGCCTATAGCGTGCTCGCGAATTCCTCGGATGCCACCGTGCAGATTCCGGGGACCATGAAGCCCTACAGCATTGCCACGCATCCGTCGCCCAGCCTTTCGTCGGTCATCGGCTGGCGCTGTCCGGAAGCAGGAAACGTGACGATCACCGGCAGCGTGCAGGACGCCCACACCGCCTGCGGCAATGGCGTCACGTGGTCGCTCGAATTACGTCGAGGCAACACGCGGGAATCTTTTGCCAGCGGCGTCACGAAGGGCAATGAAGTCAGCAGCGTGGGACGTTTTGAAAACGTGTCTGTGCAGGCTGGCGACATGATCACGCTGGTGATTGGTCCGGGCCAGGGGAGCCACGTCTGTGATCTGACGGCAATCGAACTCACGATTCAAGGTAATGGGAAAGAATGGGATTTGGCTAAGGATATCGTCCCCGACATCCTGGCGGGTAATCCGCACGCCGATCGTCTCGGAAATCGCGAAGTCTGGTACTTCTTTGGTGAACCGGAAACGCCCGGCGTCACGGCAACCCTCCCCGGTCAATCGCTGTTGGCTCAGTGGCGTCGGACGAACAATGCCGAAGAGCGCTCGCGTCTGGCTCTTCAGGTGCAGCAATTGCTTCAACAGGACATCGACTCGATTCCAGCCGATTCGCCCGATCGAACGACGTATGGTCAACTGCTGTCGTTCACCGGGCCTTTGCTGGCATCGACATTGCGCTCGCCAATGGTCGCGAATGACGACGGCTCGAAGTTCCCCTACGGCATCGATCCCGCACTCTTTGGCAAGCATCCTGACGGCGATGATGTCGCCGCAAACAGCCTGTGCGTGCGGGCTCCGTCGTTAATTGAAGTTCACCTCCCCGCGTCCCTGGTCGACGGCGCGGAGTTCGTCGTGGAAGGACGATTGCATCCCACCAGCGGCGATGAGGGCAGCGTGCAACTGCAGGTGCTCACGAGCCGGCCGACAGACACCGGGCTGCGTCCCAGTTCCTACAATTCCGAGAAGCTTCAGGGAGCATGGACATCCAGCATGCCATCGATGGCGTTCGAGGCTCCCCTGCTGGTGAACGACCGCAGCGCCGCCCGTAAGCGATTCGAGGCCGCATTCGATGATTTCCGTCAACTGTTCCCAGCCACGGTCTGCTATACGACCATTGTGCCTGTGGATGAAGTGGTCACGCTGACATTGTTTCATCGTGAAGACGAACTGCTGTCGCGATTGATGCTCGATGACGAACAACGCGCCACGCTCGATCGTTTGTGGGCCGAACTGCATTTCGTCAGCCAGGACGCACTCACGCTGGTCGATGCTTTCAAACAGATCTGGGAATACTCGACGCAGGACGGTCCCAACGCACCGCATGGCGACAAGCGATTGGAGCCGTTACGCGAACCAATCATGCGCGGAGCGGAGGAGTTCCGGAAGCTGATGGTCGACGTGCAACCGGTGCAGGTCGAGGCGGTTGTTCGGTTTGCCGATCAAGTGTGGCGTCGCCCCCTGACCGGGCCAGAACAGAAAGCCCTGCACGATCTCTATCAAACGCTGCGGTCCAGGGGCGTCGCCCACGAGGAAGCGGTTCGCCTGCTCCTGGCGCGCGTGCTGACGTCGCCCGCATTTTTGTATCGCGGCGAACTTGTGAGAGAAGGCTCGAAATCCAGGCCGGTCAGCGATTGGGAACTGGCAACGCGACTGAGCTATTTCCTGTGGTCATCCGCGCCCGACGAAGAACTTCGCGCCTTGGCCGCTGCGGGCAGCCTGCGTGATGACGCGGCGCTGGTCGCTCAAACTCGACGCATGTTAAAGGACGGCCGAGTTCGGCGGCTGGCGACCGAATTCGGTTGCCAATGGCTGCACATCCGCGATCTTGAAACGTTGAACGAAAAAAGTGAACGGCATTTTCCGACGTTTGTCGGCTTGCGTGATGAGATGCAGGAAGAGGCTGTTCGTTTCCTGATGGACCTGTTCCAGGCGGATCGGTCCGTGTTGTCGTTGCTGGACTCTGACCATAGCTTCATGAATGCGACTCTTGCCGAACACTACGGCATTGCGCTACCCAGTGACGAGTGGCAGCGAGTTGACGGACTGCGAGCCCATGGTCGCGGAGGCATGCTGGGCTTCGCCGCCACGCTGTCGAAGCAGAGCGGCGCGTCCCGCACCAGCCCGATTCTGCGAGGCAATTGGATCAGCGAAGTCGTGTTGGGTGAGAAGCTTCCACGACCGCCCAAAGACGTGCCGGTCCTGCCGGACGAAGCTCCCGAAGGTCTGACAGAACGCCAGTTGATCGAACGTCACAGCAGCGATCCCAAGTGTGCTCGCTGTCACCAGCGCATTGATCATTTTGGCTTCGCGCTCGAAGGCTTCGACGCGATCGGCCGAAGGCGCAGCCAGGACGCCGCGGGATTGCCGATCGACACGCTGGCGAAACTCCCAGGTGGCGACGAATTGAACGGCATGGATGGCCTGCGCTCGTATCTGCTGGAGCAACGCCGAGACGACTTCCTTCGCCAGTTCTGTCGTAAACTGCTCGGCTACGCGTTGGGCCGCGGAGTGCAACTGTCCGACAAACCGCTGCTCGACGACATGCTCGTCCACCTCAAATCACGCGATTATCGAGTTGTCACTGCCATTGAACTGATTGTCCTGAGTCCACAGTTCCGCGAAATCCGCGGGAGAGAGTGAACCGTGGGACGGCCTTTCCAGGCCGTCTGCAATACTTTGATGGCCGAGAAAGGCCGTCCTACAGACCAACGTCCTCATTGGAACGAAAACATGAACCAACATCATTTCTCTCGCCGTTTTTTCCTGCGTGGAGTGGGCGTCAGCATGGCCTTGCCATGGCTTGAATCATTCAACGTGTGGGGCGACGAACCGCGTGCCAACAAGCCGGCGAGCGATGCCCCGGTGCGGTTGGCAGTGCTGTTTTCTGGTAACGGTTTTCATTCGAAAGAGTGGTGGGCAAAGGGTGAAGGTCGCGACATGGAACTCGGCAAGGTGCTGACTCCGCTGACGGATTTTCGTGAGAAACTTCTCTTCGTGCGTGGTCTCTACCATGAAGAAGCGAGGAAGGGAAATATCCACAGTTCACAGACCGGCAACATTCTCTCCGGCGCGCCGATCGCCTCGGGCGGCGAGATTCGATCGGGAACAAGCTTCGACCAGCTCATGGCTCAGACCTACGGACGATCGACGAAGGTGCCCAGTCTCGTGCTGGGTTGCGAGCATTCGAACCCGTCGGTCCATAAGAACTACTCCATGCTCTACAGCTCGCACATTTCGTGGAATTCACCGACGACGCCAACGCCGCTGGAGCTTTATCCCGCGCTGGCCTTCGACCGCCTGTTCAAGGACGAGGTTGCACCAGGTGACAAGAGTGTACTCGACGCGGTGCTGGCGGACGCTCAGGACCTGCGACGCCGCATCAGCACCACTGACCAGCGTAAGCTGGACGAATACCTTGATTCGGTCCGCGACGTGGAGACGCGCATCGAGAACGCCGGCAAGCGAGGCGAAGTGCAAGGTTGGCGCCCCACGCTCGACAAGCCGAACATGAACCGTCCCGCCGACGGCATCCCGCAGGACATCGCCGAACACATGCGGCTGATGATCGACATTCTCGTGCTCGGTTTTCAGACTGATACCACGCGAATCACGACGTTGAAGCTCAACAACGATCACAGCGCCCTGAGGTTTCCGAATCTGGCAAGCGTCGAGCAGCCACAGCACGGGATCGACTACATGATCCATCACCTGTTATCGCACAGCGACGGCGACGACTGGCTGAAGGTCAATCAATTCTTCATGGAGCAGGTGGCCTACATCGCTCGCCGGCTTGACTCCATTCAGGAAGGCTCACGCACGCTGCTCGACAACACGATGCTCATGCATTGCTCAAGCATGATGGCCGGCGCGAAACACGATAACGACCAACTTCCCGTGATCCTGCTGGGCGGTGCCGGGGGCCGTATCCAGGGAGGCCGAGTTCTGGACTACAAGGACAAGCCCGAACGTCAACTATGCCGTCTGTTCCTCTCGATGATGGACAAGATGGATGTGCATCCAGAAATGTTCGGCGACGCCAAAACCATGCTTGAGGATGTCTAAACCGATGAAGTCAGGCCGAACCAATCAATATCTCAACAGGCGGATCATGAAATACATCCTCACTCCCCTCATTGCCCTGCTGCTCGTGCCGCTGGACTCGCTGCATGCCGCTGAGCCTGCACGTCCCAACGTCCTCTTCGTAGTCTTCGATGACCTCAACAACCGACTCGGCTGTTACGGAGATCCGATTGCGAAGTCGCCAAATCTCGACCGGCTCGCCGCGCGCGGAACCGTGTTCACGCGGGCTTACTGCCAGCAGCCGATCTGCGGCCCATCGCGGGCTTCGTTCATGAGCGGACGCAGGCCGGATTCGCTCGGTATCTGGAGCATGACGAAGTATCTCTACGATCTGCACCCGGATGCGGTCACCA